>JBOGNS010000242.1:0-27651 GCA_050747305.1 Candidatus Acidiferrales bacterium
GTGCTGTTGAAGCCTTTGGACCTTTCCGCGGCCGAAGAGATTGTCGCTGTTTGGCAAAAGGCGCCCGCGTCGGGCTTCCCGCGCTTTGGCGTTTCGGAAGGCCAATTCTTCGCCATGAAAGCGGAAGCGCAAAGCTTCCGTGAGGTGGCCACCTACCACACGCTGCCTACGATTCTCACTGGCGTCGAGGAACCAGACCGGATTTTCGTTGCGCACGTTTCCGCCGGCATGCTGAGGGTTCTGGGACTGAAGCCGGCGCTGGGCCGCGACTTCCTGCCGGAAGAGAACCTGCCGCAGCGCAACACCGTGGTGCTGCTTTCCGATGGCGCGTGGAAGCGGCGATTCGGCGGCGATCCGCGCGTGGTAGGGCAAACCATTCGTCTCGACGAACAGCCGCTGACGATTATCGGCGTTCTGCCACCGGAGGCGACGCTGCCGGAAGACTTGGCCTCCGCGGAGAAGGTCGAACTCTGGCAGGCGGAAGTCTTTGACCCGGCCAACCCCAGCCGCTGGGGCAGCCACTATCTGAATTGTCTGGCCCGCCTGAAGAGCGGGGTCGCGGTGGAGCACGCGCACGCAGAGGTGGATACGTTACTCCGGCGGATGCGAGAGGAGCACCCGGAGTCCGACATCCGCGATCCTTCCCATGCTCTGATGATGCGGCCCTTGCAGCAGGACTTGACGGCAGATTCGCGCACTCCCTTGTTGGTGCTGATGGGTGCAGTGGCGTTTGTGCTTTTAATTGCGTGCGCCAACATGGCCAACCTGCTGCTGGCGCGGGGTGCGGCTCGGCAAAGGGAGCTGGCGATTCGCGCCGCGATTGGCGCAGGCCGCTGGCGACTGGTGCGGCAACTGCTGAGCGAAACTCTGCTGCTGGCTCTGGCGAGCGGCGCCCTCGGCTGCCTGCTGGCGTGGTGGGGCCTGGACCTGCTTGCGGCGCTGCGCCCGGGGAACTTGCCGCGGCTGGAAGAGGTGAAGCTGGATGGCGCGGTGCTCCTGTTTGCGTTCCTGCTGTCAGGGCTGACCTCGGCGCTGTTTGGAATCGCGCCGGCATTGCAACTCTCCCGCGTGGATCTCAACCGCACATTGCGGCAGGAAGGAGCCGGCGCATCCGTGGGACGCCAGCGTCACCGGCTGCAGCGCGCGCTGGTGGCCGGAGAAGTGGCGCTGGCGGTGGTGCTGGTGCTGGGGGCGGCGTTGCTGGGACGCACCCTTTATTCCCTGTTGCAGATTCATCCGGGGTTCCGTGTCGAAAACCTGCTGACCCTTCGCCTGGCCCTGCCGGCCAGCAAATACGCAGACAGCAAGCAGTCCGCCGCGTATTTTTCCGAGCTCAGCGGCAGGCTGCGCGCCTTGCCTGGCGTCACCGCGGTAGCCAATGTAAACGCCATTCCGCTGACCGGGTTTGGCGGCGACACGATCTTCGATATCGAGGGCCGGCCGGCGCAGCGCGAACTCACAGGCGCTACAGGCGTGATGGCGCAACACCTCGGTTTTCGCGTCGCCAGCCCCAGCTATTTTGAAACCCTCGGCATCCCCGTGCTGCGCGGCCGCGCCTTCAACGAATTCGACAGCGCCGACGCCAAGCCGGTCACGGTGATCAATGAAACGATGGCCCGCCGCTTCTGGCCGGGCCAGGATCCCGTCGGCCAGCAGATTCGCCTTTACAGCAACCCCAGCACCACCGGGCCGTGGATGGAGATTATCGGCGTGGTTGGCGATACCAAAATCCGCCAACTCAACGAGGAGGCTAAACAGGAGATCGTTATGCCTTTTGCACAGCATTCGGGCCGGGGCGCCACGCTGCTGATTCGCGCAGCGGGCGACCCGGAGCAGCTTACGGCGCATGTTCGCGAGCACGCGCGGGCCCTCGAGAAGGATGTGGTGTTTGCCAACATCATCACCATGGAGCAGGCCTTGAACCGGACGCTGGCACAGCCGCGCATGAATCTGGCGCTACTGGGGTCGCTTTCCGCTTTGGCCCTGGTGATGGCGGTGATTGGCGTTTACGGAGTGATGTCTTACGCGGTCAGCCGGCGCACGCGCGAGATGGGGATTCGCATGGCGCTGGGCGCGCGGAAGGAAGACGTGCTGCGGCTGGTGTTGCGCCAGGGATTGCGCGTCACTTTGGTGGGAGTCGGTGTCGGTCTGGCCGTGTCTTTGGCGCTGACGCGGCTGATGCAGTCGCTGCTGTTCGGCGTCAGCCCCACCGACCCGGCTACCTTCGCCGCAGTAGCGGCCCTGCTGCTGGCCGTGGCCCTGGCGGCGTGCTGGATTCCGGCACGGCGGGCGGCGCGCGTGGATCCGATGATCGCGCTGCGGCACGAGTAACGCTACGCAGAACTCTGAGGGCGTTGGAACCACGGATGAACACGGATAAACACGGATAAAACAAGGAAAAAGTAAAAAGGCAAAAGGAAAAAGGGGCAACGAAAAAGTAAGGAAGCGAGAAAAACAGGAGCGAGTCAACGGCTGGGCGAGAGGTTGTCGATTCACCATTTTCCATTTTCTATTTTCCATGTTCCTGAACTTGAGCTCTGTTCATCAGTGGCCGAAAAGTGCGGCGATGCACGGCGGGGAGGATGCGATGGAAAAGCTGTGGCAGGACTTGAAGCAGGCGGCGCGGATGATGGGGCGGGCGCCGGGCGTGACGGTGGTGGCGATCATCACCATCGCGCTGGGCATCGGCGCCAACACGACGATCTTCAGTCTGGTGAATGCGGTGCTGCTCCGGCCGCTGCCGGGGCGCGATCCCGGCCGGCTTGCTACGGTTTACACCGCGGATTTCAGCGGGCCGCTGTATGGCGCTTCGTCCTATCCGGACTATTTGGATTTCCGCGACGGCAACGAGGTGTTCAGCGGGCTGGCAGCTTACACGGTGCAGCCGCTGCTGGTGACGGCGGCGACCGGGGATAGCTTTCGCGTGCTGGGCGAAGCGGCCACC
Source organism: Candidatus Acidiferrales bacterium (assembly GCA_050747305.1). Classification (GTDB taxonomy): domain Bacteria; phylum Acidobacteriota; class Terriglobia; order Acidiferrales; family UBA7541; genus JBOGNS01. The sequence goes on from JBOGNS010000242.1 coordinate 2,945, forward strand.
GCGAATTATTTCGATGTGCTGGGGCTGACGCCGCTTTATGGGCGGGCTTTTTTGCCGGCAGAGGAGAGCAATCCGGGCCAGCACGCGGTGGCGATGATCAGCCACGGATTGTGGCAGCGGCGGTTTGGCGCCGATCCCGCGGTGGTGAACAGCAAAATCGCGGTGAACGGGCGGGCCTTCACCGTGATTGGCGTGGCGCGTGAAGGCATGGCGGGATTGATGCGCGGCGTTGCGGTGGACGTGTGGACGCCGATGTCCATGCAGCCGGTAATCACGCAGCGGCCGGATACCCTCGAACAGCGCGGCAGCCGCGGCTATTTCGTGATCGGGCGCCTGAAGCCGGGAGTCACGCTGGAGCAGGCGCGCGCCAACATGTCGCTGATCGGCCAGCAGCTTCACGCGGAGTATCCAGACAATTGGCGCAACCGGCTGCGCGAGCCGCGGCAGGTGAGCGTGCTGCCGGAGAGCGCGTCGCGGGTGCCACCGTTTGCGCGCGAGCCGGTGACGATGTTCCTTGTGCTGCTGCTGAGCGTGGTGGGCCTGGTGCTGCTGATTGCGTGCGCCAACGTGGCCAATTTGCAGCTTTCGCGGGCGATTGCGCGGCGGCGCGAAATGGCCATCCGCGTGGCGCTGGGGGCGCGGCGCGGGCAGATTCTGCGGCAACTGCTGACCGAGAGCTTGCTGCTGGCGCTGGCGGCCGGCGGGGTGGCGATTTTGATCGCGCTGTGGACCACGTCGTTGCTGATGAACTTTCGCCCGCCGACGCCGGTGCCGGTGGCGCTGGACCTGGGCCTGGATTCACGCGTGCTGCTGTTCACGCTGGGCATTTCGATGCTGACGGGAATTCTGTTTGGCTTGGCGCCGGCGCTGCGCGCCTCGCGGCCGGAGCAGGTACAGGCGTTGAAGGACGAAGGCGGGAGCGTGGGCGGCGGGTGGCGTCGGGGACATATGCGCAACGCGCTGGTGGTGGCGCAGGTGTCGCTGTCGCTGCTGCTGCTAATTGCGTCGGGCCTGTTCCTGCGCAGCCTGGCGAATGCGCAGGCGATCGATCCCGGTTTTGACTCGCGCAACGTGCTGCTGTTCGACGTGGACCTGGAGCCGTCCGGGTATGACACGACGCGCGGGCAGAATTTCTTTCGCGAGCTGCAGGGGCGGCTGGCGGCCCTGCCCTCGGCGGAATCGGCGACAGTGGCGACGCGGCTGCCGCTGGATTTGCAGTGGTCGCGCGGGTCGGTGCAGATCGAAGGGTATCAGTTCGCGGAAGGGGAAGACCGCGAAGTGCGCTTCAGCCACGTGGGGCCGGGCTACTTTCGGGCTTTGCGCACGCCATTGGTGATGGGTCGCGAGTTTCAAACGTCGGATACGCCCGAATCGCTGCAAGTGGTGATTGTGAATGAGGCGTTCGTGCGCCGCTACTGGCCGGGGCAGAACCCCCTGGGCAAGCACATAACGCGCGCGCGGCGGGTAGGCGGGGAGTTCCAGCCGTTTGTTCTGGAAGTTGTCGGCCTGGCGCGCGATGGCAAATACAACTCGCTCGGTGAGGAGCCCACGCCGTACATTTTCTATCCACACAGTCAGGACTACCGCGCGGCGGTGACGGTGGCGCTGCGCACGCAGAGCGAACCGACGGCGCTGGTGGATGCGGCGCGCGCTACGGTGCGGTCGCTGGATGCAAGTCTGCCGGTGTTCAACGTCCGCACGCTCGACGCGCAGATGGGCATCGCGCTGCTGCCGGTGCGCATGGCGGCGACGCTGCTGGGCGTGATGGGCGGATTGGCGCTGGTGTTGGCGGCGGTGGGCATTTACGGGGTGATTTCGTTTGCCGTGAGCCAGCGCACGCGGGAAATCGGCGTGCGCATGGCGCTGGGCGCGCAGAGGCGAGACATTCTGGGGCTGGTGCTGCGCAGCGGGATGACGCTGACGCTGATCGGATGCGCGATTGGCTTGGCTGCCGCCGCCGGCGTCACGCGCTTCCTTACCTTCTTGCTCTATGGGATTTCACCGCTCGATCCGGTGACGTTCATCGGCATTCCCGCATTGCTGGCGGGAGTGGCACTCCTGGCGTGCTGGATCCCGGCGCGGCGAGCAGCGCGCGTCGATCCCATGGTGGCGTTGCGATACGAATGAAACTCAGAACTATGAACTCAGAACTATGAACTCAGAACGCAGAACTCAAAACCAAAGCGCTTGGAACCACGGATGAACACTGATGAACACGGACAAGGAAAAAGTAAAAAGGCAAAAGGAAAAAGAAAAAAGGGAAGAAAGAAGGAGCTGACAGTCGACAGTTAACAGTCGACAGTGATTTGGGCCACTGATGGACACGGATGAGGACAAGGCAAAAGTAAAAAGTAAAAAGGCAAAAAGAAAAGAGGAAAACCAAGTGTGGCTGGTGGTGGGCAAGCGGATGCTTACTTTTTGCTTTTGCCTTTTTCCTTTTGCCTTGATTGATCCGTGTTTATCCGCGTTCATCCGTGGTTCCAGTTCTTGATCGAAGCGGGGCGCATATGGAAAGAATGTGGATGGATGTGAAGTATGCGGCGCGGATGCTGGCGCGGAGTCCGGGATTCACGGTGGCGGCAGTGCTGACGCTGGCGCTGGGCATCGGGGCGAACACTGCGATTTTCAGCGTGGTGAATGCGGTTTTGCTCGCGCCGCTGCCCTATCAGGATGGCGAGCGGCTAGTGATTGCTGTGCGGCGTGGGGCCACGCAGCTTCGCACGCTGGCGTCTTATCCCGACTTCACCGATTTTCGCGAGAGCGGCGCCTTCGCAGCGACCGCTGCGATCCGCGGGCGCAGTTTTTTCCTCGAACGAGAGGAAGGCCCGCAGTTGGTGAGCGGCGCGGCGGTTTCGCCGGACTTTTTTGCGATGCTCGGCGTGGCCCCGGCCGTGGGGCGCGTTTTTACTGCTGAAGAAGCGCGCGAGCCTGTCGTCGTAATCAGCCACGAACTGTGGGAGCGCCACTTTGCGCGCAACACAGACGTGACGGGTCAATCGCTGCGGCTGAGCGGCACGCTGTACCGCGTGACGGGCGTGCTGCCGGCAGACTATCGCGATCCAACGCGGCCCGTGGCTGGGCGGGACGTCTACGTGCCGATGGCCGTGCCCGAGCACGACGTCAACGCGCGCAATTCGCAGTGGCTGCAAGTGATCGCGCGGCTGCGCGACGACCGTACATTGGAGCAGGCGCGCTCCATCATCGAGCCGGCATCGGCACAAGCCTACCGCGCGATGGCCAGCGCCGACCCGCGTTCGCTGCCCGGCTTCACGGTGATCCCGCTGCGCGAGCATCAAGTAGGCGACGCGAAAGTTGCGCTATGGCTGATTCTGGGCGCGGTGGGGTTTGTGCTACTGATTGGCTGCGCCAATATCGCCAGCCTGCTGCTGGCGCGGCTCACTTCGCGCAGCGATGAGCTGGCCGTGCGCGCCGCCGTCGGCGCCAGCCGCGGCCGGCTGGCCGCGCAATTGATAACCGAAAGCCTGCTGCTTTCCGTGCTCGGCGGGATCGGAGCCCTGGTCTTCGTGCTGTGGGGCCTCGATCTGGTGAAGGGGCTGAGCCCGATCGAGATACCGTGGATGGAGCGCTCGCAGTTTGACGGTACGGTGTTTGGGTTTGCCTTTCTCGCCGCGATGGTTTGCGGGCTGCTGTTCAGCGCGCTGCCGGCGGCGGGCGGCGCGCGGCTGGATTTGCTGACGGCCCTGAAAGCGGGCAAGACGGGGACGCGGCAACGTCGCGCGCTGAATGTGCTGCTGGCAGGTGAAGTGGCGCTGACGATGACGTTGCTGGTGGGCGCGTCGCTGGCGGCGATGAGCCTCGCGCGGCTGGCCAGCGTGGATCCAGGCTTCGAGAGCGCCAATATCCTAACGGTGGAGATGAGCTACGCGGGCGAATGGCGGCGGGCGGAACAAGCGGCGTTTGCGCAGGGCTTGGCTGAGCGGGTGCGCGCACTGCCCGGCGTGCGCTACGCGGGGTTGGTGGACAATTTGCCGCTTTCCGGCAGTTGGTCGCAAATGACCACCAAGGCTGACAGCTACTTCGGCGAAGTGCGTCCCGAGTTGCAAGGGCAGAGCATAACGTACGAACAGGGCATTGTGAGCGGGGATTACTTTCGCACTATGGGCATCCCGCTGGTGAAGGGCCGCTATTTCACGCCGGAGGACGGCGCCGCGACTTCCCTGGTGGTGATCGTGAGCGAAGATTTGGCGCGCCACTTGTGGGGCGATGCGGATCCGCTGGGGCGCCGCGTGGGTCTCTACGACCGCAGCGCCGACAAATCGAACTGGGCGACGGTGGTGGGCGTGGTGGGCGCAATTCGCCATCGCGGCCTCGACCTGCAAACGAACCCCACTCTTTACCGGCTGCTGCCGCAGGCGGCGGCGATGGGTAATCCGGTGCTGGTGCTGCGCGGCGAGCAGCCGGAGCGCTTCGCGCCCGCCGTGCGCGAAATCGCGCGGCAACTGGACGCGGCGGTGATCGTGAATCGCGCCCGCCCGCTGAATGAAATCTTGCGCGCGCATACCGCGGCGCCGCGCTTCCTGGCCGTGCTGCTGGGGAGCTTCGCGCTGTTTGCGCTTTTGCTGGCGGCAGTGGGCATTTACGGCGTTTTGTCTTACGCGGTGAGCCAGCGGCGGCAGGAGATTGGGATTCGCATGGCGCTGGGGGCGCGGCCGGGCGAAGTGATGTGGATGACGGTGCGCGGCGGGATGGTCTTTGCCGTCACCGGCATTGTCATCGGGCTGGGCGTTGCGCTCTGGCTTTCGCGATTCATGAAGACGCTGCTGTTCGAAGTGAGCGTGGCGGATCCCGCTGTGTACACGGGCATCGCAATTTTTCTTGCGGCGATTGCGCTGCTGGCGTGCTGGATACCGGCGCGACGGGCCGCGCGCGTCGATCCCATGGTCGCGCTGCGATACGAATGAAACTCAGGACGCAGAACTCAGAACGAGCTGACAGTCGACAGCTTACAGTGGACAGCGATTTGGGCCACAGATGAACACAGATGAACACGGATAAGACAAGGAAAAAGTAAAAAGTAAAAAGGCAAAAGGCAAAAGGAAGAAGGGAAGAAAGAAGGGAAGAAAGAAGGAGCTGGCAGTCGACAGTGATTTGGCTCACAGATGAACACGGATGAGGACAAGGAAAAGGTAAAAAGGCAAAAAGGTAAAAGGAAAAAAGGAAAAAGAACAAAGAAGACAACCAAGTGTGGGACGGTGACGGCCAAGGGCGTTTTATTTTTTTGCCTTTTACCTTTTTCCTTTTGCCTTGTCCTCATCCGTGTTTATCCGTGTTCATCCGTGGTTCCCACGGTGAAGAGGTGAAGGAGGCTGCATGAACTGGTTTCGCGAGGTGCGGTATGCGGTGCGCGCGCTGGGGCGCGACAAGGCGTTCACGTTTACGGTGCTGGTGACGCTGGCGGTGTGCATCGGAGCCAATGCGGCGACGTTCGCGATTGTGAATTCGGTGCTGCTGCGGCCGCTGCCAGTGCCCGAATCGGACGCCATCCTATTGATGTCCAACCGCTACCCCAAAGCCGGTGTGCCGGTGTTCAACTGGAGCAGCGTGCCGGATTATTACGACCGGCGGCGCGACGTGGACGTGTTCGAGGAGCAGGCCATGTTCAACTTCCGCGGCCAGACCCTTGAGCTGAACGGCATCCCTGAGCGCATTACCAGCATGGCTGCCACACCGTCGCTGTTCCGTTTGCTGCGCGTGGCCCCCGCCTTGGGGCGTGCCTTCACCAATGACGAAGGGGAGATCGGCGCCGAGCAGAAAGTGATTCTCAGCCACGGCCTGTGGCAGCAGCTTTACGCCGGCGACTCGGACGTGCTCGGACGTGAATTGCGCTTAAGCGGGCGCCCATTCACCGTGGTGGGTGTGATGCCGCGAGACTTCCTGTTCATGGATCCCGATGTGCGCCTGTGGGTGCCGCTCGCGTTCACCGCGGAGCAGAAACAACAGCGCCACAGCAATAACTGGCACCACGTCGGCCGCCTCAAGGCCGGCGCCACCCTCGCGCAGGCACAGGCGCAGGTGGATGCAGTCAATGCAGCCAACATGGATCGCTTCCCGCAATGGAAAGAAATCCTGACCAATGCGGGCTTCCACAGTGTGGTCGAGCGGCTGCAGGACACCATGGTGCGCGACGTGAAGGGCATCCTCTATTTGCTGTGGGGCGGCGCGGCTTTCGTGCTGCTGATCGGTGCGCTTAATGTCGCCAATCTCGCGCTGGTTCGTCTCACCATGCGACGGAAAGAGTTCGCCACGCGCTTGGCGCTCGGCGCGGGCAGCGGGCAGTTGACCCGCCAGTTTGTTATGGAAAATCTGCTGCTCACGCTGGCCGGCGGCGTTGCCGGAGTGGTTCTCGGAGACACGCTGCTGGGAACGCTGGGGGCGATCGGGCTCGAACAGTTGCCGCGCGCCAGCGAAATCCGCATGGACGGCTTTGCGGTGGTGACAGGATTGGTCATGGCGGCTGCGGTCGGCGTCCTGATCGGGCTGCTGCCGCTGGCCGGGTCGTTTCGCATGAACCTCAGCAGCGCGCTGGTGGAAGATTCGCGCAGCGGGACCGCCGGGCACGGCACGCGGCGTGTGCGGCAATCGCTGGTCGTAGCGCAGGTAGGTTTCGCCTTCGTGCTGCTGGTAGGCGCCGGATTGCTCATGGCCAGCTTGCGCGAGCTGCTGCGTGTGGATCCGGGATTCAAGTCCGAAGGCGTGATCACCGCGTCCACCAGCTTGCCGGGCGCCCGGTATGCGGGCGACAACGTGCAGCGCACTTTCATGAACCGCGCGCTGGAAGCCATCCGCACGATTCCGGGTGTAACCAGTGCGGGCAGCACCACCTCCATCCCCTTCGGCGGAAGTTACAGCGATGCCGTAATCCTCGCTGAGGGCTATCAGATGCAGCCAAGCGAATCGCTGGTGTCTCCGCGGCAGGTTACCGTCACGCCGGGCTACTTCGAAGCGATGCGCACGACATTGGTGGAAGGGCGACCCTTCGACGCGCGCGACCACGAAACCGCTCCGCTCGCCGTCATCGTGGACCAACGGCTGGCCCAGAAATTCTGGCCGGGGCAGAGCCCGCTCGGCCGGCGCATGTATATGCCGCAGGACATAAACAACCTTCTCAAAATCGATAAAAATACCCGGTGGCTTACCGTAGTGGGTGTCGTACGCGACGTCCGGCTGGAAGACCTCTCGGGCGCCGGCAATACGGCCGGCGCTTACTACTTCCCGTACGCGCAATCGCCGGATAGCGCGTTCACCATCGCCGCAGCCGTCGAGGGGGACTTGAACGCGGCCGCGCGCGCGATACGAGCTGAGATTGCGCGGCTCGATCCCGAGCTGGCGCTCTTTCAAATCCGCCCCATGGAAGAATGGACGCGGCTATCGCTGGCCTCGCGGCGCACATCGCTGCTGCTGGCGGGAGGCTACGGGGCGCTGGCGCTGTTTCTTTCTGCGGTGGGGATTTACGGCGTGCTGGCGTATCACGTGACGCAGCGGCGGCGGGAATTCGGCATCCGGCTGGCGCTGGGCAGCACGGATGGCGGCATCGTCAAGCTGGTGCTGCGCGAGTTGCTTTTGTTGGTCGGCACAGGACTGGCGCTGGGGATGACGGGCGCGGTCGCCTTGCAGCGGCTGATCGAGAACGAAATCTACGGCGTGCGCCCGCTCGAACCGTTTGTGCTGGCTGGCGTGGTGGCGCTGCTCGGGCTGATCGCGCTGGCCGCCGCGATCTTCCCCGCGCGGCGCGCCACGCGCGTGGACCCCATTGTCGCGCTGCGCTTCGAGTGATTTCCTTTCAGGCTCTCGCCTGTGGGTCTTTGCAGCCGCGAACGGAGGAAGCATGGACACGGTTCTACAAGATATTCGTTTTGGACTGCGCACGCTGGCCCGGCGTCCGGGGTTCACGCTGGCCGTCGTCCTGATGCTGGGCGTGGGCATTGGGACCAGCACCGCCATCTTCAGCCTTGCGTACAACGTCTTGCTCCGGCAACTACCGTTCGAACAGGCCGACCGGCTGGTGTGGGTCTGGTCGGTTCGCACGGACCGCGACGATGCTCCCTTTACCCTGCCGGAGTTCCTTGATTACCGCGACGAGAACCAGAGCCTGGAAAGCCTGGCAGCCTTCGCCACGTGGAATCCCATTCTAAGCGGCGCGGGCGACGCAGAACGGCTGCAAGGAATGCGGATTTCAGCCCACGCGTTCCAAATGCTTGGCGTTACGCCGGCGGCCGGCCGGACGCTGCTCCCGAGCGACGATGACCCGAAAAGCGAACGGGTGGTCGTCCTAGGTCACTCCCTGTGGCATCGCCGGTTTGGCGGAGATGCGGGAGTGGCAGGCACGCGGCTCACTCTAAACGGAGACGCCTACACGGTGGTTGGCGTGCTGCCGCGCGAATACATCTTCCCGGTTGTGGGCGGGGAAATCGCCGTGCCGTTGATGCCGGACTCTGACCCATTGCGCGATGTCCGGGGCTCTGTGAATTTCCTGCGGATGATCGGGCGGCTCAAGCCGGGTGTTGCGCGGGAACAGGCGGAAGCGCACCTGACCGGCTTGTGCCGCCAATTGAAGGAGCGCTACCCAGTAGAGTACGCGCGAAAGGTCGGCGTGCGGCTGGAAGCCCTGCATGACCGCATCGTGGGAAATTTTCGTGTCGCCCTGCTGTTCCTGCTGGGCGCGGTCCTTTCTGTGCTGCTGATTGGGTGCACGAATCTGGCCGGCCTCTTGCTGGCGCGCGCCACGGCTCGGAAACGGGAAGTGGCGGTGCGCATGGCCATGGGAGCGTCGCGGCTGAGGCTGGTCCGGCAGATGCTCACGGAAAGCCTGGTGCTTAGCGTGGCCGGAGGGGCTGCGGGCTTGTTGGTGGCAACCTGGGGGATCGAAACCCTTGTTGCACTGAGCCCAGCGGATCTTCCGCGGCTGGGCGAAGTTCGTCTGGATGGGATGGTGCTGATCTTCGCCACGTCGCTTTCAGTGCTTGCGGGCGTCTTGTTTGGTTTGGCGCCGGCGCTGCAGGCCGTCAAGGAAGACTTGAACCAAGGCCTCAAAGAGGGCGGACGCAGCGGAGAATCTGCGAGGGGGAATCGCGTCCGCCGCATGCTGGTCACTCTGGAAACCGCGATCGCAGTGCTGCTGCTGATGGTGACCGGGCTGCTGGTGAAAAGCTTCCTCAAGCTGCAGCAGGTAGATCCAGGATTCGACGGCCGCCGCGTGCTCATGATGCAAACCTCGTTCCCCAGGGCAGGCTATGAAACTCCGGATCGAGTTGTCATGTTTTATGAGAAGCTTCGCGAAAGAGTGGCACGCCTTCCTGGAGTGCAGGCGTTCGGGGTAGTCCAGGTTGCGCCCATGAGTGGCGTGATCGGCCGCGTGCCTTTCACAGTGGAAGGCAAGCCACCCGCCTCGCCCGAGCAGAAACAGCTTGCGGAATACCGCGTGGTCAGTCCTGAATATTTCTCGGCTTTGTCCATGCCCGTGCTCCAGGGTCGCCATTTTGGGGACGCCGACACCACCCAGACACGGCCCGTAGCAGTGGTCAATGAAGCCTTCGCGCGCCAGTATTTCGCAGACGAAAGCCCCATCGGCGTGCAATTGAACATTGACGACACCAATAGCGGGCCAAGGGCCGTCGAGATTGTCGGCGTGGTGCGCAACGTCCAGCAGATCAGCCTCGGTGGCAAGCCCACCTTGGATATCTACCTGCCCCTGCTCCAGCTGCATCCCGACCAAATGGCCACGGTGCGCAACAATCAGTTCTGGTTCGTGCGGACGGGGGCAAATCCCATGGCGCTGGCCGACGCGGTTCGGCAGGAATTGAGAACGGTGGACCCGAACGTGGCCGCCGCGGGTATCATGAGCTTGGATCAATTCCTTGCGGACACCATCGCCCCACGGCGGTTTATTTTGAACTTGCTGGGCGCCTTTAGCGCCAGCGCCCTGCTGCTGGCAGTAATGGGGAGCTATGCGACGATCTCCTGCATCGTTGCGCAGCGCGACAGAGAAATGGGTCTGCGCCTGGCGCTCGGCGCCCAGCCGCGGGAAATCCTGAGGCTCGTAATCCGTCAAGGCATGGCGCCGGTGGCGGCGGGAATCGCGCTGGGCCTGGCGGCTTCCGTGTTTCTAGCGCGATTCGTTTCTTCCCTCTTGTTCGACACGAGCGCGGCCGACCCCGCAAGTCTGGCAGCGGCAACCATCATGCTGGCCGGCACGGGCCTTCTGGCTTGCTACGTGCCGGCCCGCCGCGCGGCGCGCACCAGCCCGCTCGCCGCCCTGCGCTATGAATAAGAACTCAGAACGCAGAACGCAGAACTCAGAACTCAGAACGAATCAGGGAACCACGGATGCACACGCATTGACACGGATGAAACAAGGAAAATGGAACGCGGAAAATGAAGAATGGACTGGAAGCTGTGGCAAGACCCTCGGATTCCGAGCCGCGCCCAGCGCGGCAGGGAGTTTTTTTTGATTCTGAAGAAAAGCAGATGCCTCGCTTCGCTCGGCATGACAGCGAAGTAAGGTTTTGCAACGACTTCAAGAGGTGCGGTCACGGTCAGCTTCCCAGTTCAAAGTCTCAATCCCCATTTACCTTATGGTCAGGCGTGGTTATCCGTGTTCATCCGTGGTTCCGTTTCCTTGCTTACGGTGCGGCCCGCGTGGCTGACGCCACAAGGAGGGCGTGATGGAGACGATTTGGCAGGATGTGCGCTCCGGGATGCGCGCGCTGGCGAAGCGACCGGGATTCACGCTGGTGGCTACGCTGACCCTGGCACTGGGCATCGGCGCCAATACCGCGGTCTTCAGCTTCGTGAACGCGCTGTTCCTGCGCCCGCTCGATGTGCCGGACGCCGACCGCATCGTGCGGCTCTATGGCGCGGGCGCCCGCGGGCAGCGCTTCGATGTTTTCTCTTACCCGGATTACCGGGACGTGCGCGACCGCAGCGGCGCGTTCGCAGCGCTGGCCGCGCACGTATATGTGACGGCGAGCCTGGCAACCGGCGACGAGCCGGAAAGCGCCGATGGCGAACTGGTCACCGGCGACTACTTCGAAGTGATGAAGGTCGCCGCGGCGCGCGGCCGCACGCTCCAGCCCGCTGACGACGTCGCCGAGGGTGGTCATCCGATAGTGGTAATCAGCGATGCCTTGTGGAAGCGAAGTTACGGCTCTGCGATCAATGCGCTGGGCAGCACCGTGCGGCTGAACGGCCATCCCTTCACCATCGTTGGCGTGATGCCGGCGGGCTTTCGCGGCACCTATAAGGCGCAGGCGGCGGACTTCTGGGCGCCGCTGGCCATGCACGGCCAATTGCGCCCGCGCGCAACTTCGCGCGAGCGCCGCAACTGGGGCTGGCTCTATGGCACGGGCCGCCTGAAGCCCGGCGTTACGCTGGCGCAGGCACAGGGCGACGTGGACCGCGTGGCCGCCTCGCTCAAGCAAGACCATCGCATCGGAGACGGGACACTCGGATTTCGCCTGTATGCCGCCAGCGCGCTGCCGGAGCAATTTCGCGAAGGCGTCAGCGGCATTTTGGGATTTTTTCTGATTGTGGTCAGCCTGGTGCTGCTCGTCGCATCGGCGAATATCGCGAGCGTGCTGCTGGCCCGTGTGGTGGCGCGCGGCCGCGAAACCGCAATCCGGCTTTCCATGGGCGCCACACGCGCGCGGCTGATTCGCCAGTGGCTCACCGAGAGCTTGCTGCTTTCCCTGTTGGGCGGCATGGCCGGCGCGGTGGCGGCGGTGTGGATGCGCGACCTGCTGCTGGCGCTGGTGCCGCCGAACTTCGATCTGTTCGCACCGGCGGTCTCTCTCGATGGCGGCGTGCTCGCTTACGCTTGCGCCGTAACGCTGCTCACCGGCGTGATTTTCGGCATTGTGCCGGCATTGCGCGCCAGCCGCGGCGACGTGGTTGCCGGATTGAAAGAGGAAGGTTCGACCGCCGCCGGCAGCCGCAAACATGCGCGGTTGTTCGGCGCCTTCGTGGTGGGGCAGGTGACAGTATCGCTGGTGCTGCTGGTGGCTGCGGGCCTGTTATTGCGCAGCCTGTACGCGTCCGAGACGTTTCATCCGGGATTCGATACGCGCAATCTGGTCCTGGGTTCGATTGACTTGCGCCGTCACGGCTACTCCGAAGCGCAGGGGCGGATGTTCTACAGCCAACTGCTGGAGCGCTTGGCGGCGTTACCCGGCGTGAAGGGCGCCAGCGTTGCTACGTCGGTGCCGCTCGGTTTCGGGCAGGACAGCATGGGGTTCAAGTTGCGGCGGCAAGTGGAGGCTGAGGGCAAGAGTTCGGTTTCCATCGCCTTCAACGTGGTTGGCCCCGACTATTTCACCACCATGGGCATTCCCTTGGTGCGCGGCCGCCAGTTCGGCGCCGAGACGCAACCGGGCGGCCAGCCGGCGGTGATCATCAACCAAACGATGGCCAGCCTGTTCTGGCCCGATGAAGATCCCGTCGGGAAAATGGTACAGGTGACCGGCGGGCCCGCGATGCAAATCATCGGCGTGGTGCGCGACATCAGGTACTACACGCTGGCCGAGAGTCCGCGGCCGTTCATCTACCTTCCATTCGCGCAATCCTACACTCCTTCGGTGACGGTTCACGTGCGCACCGGCGGTGAAAACGACGCGGCCTTGCGCGCGTTGGCGGCGGAGGTCAAGGCGCTGGCGCCCGGCATGGCCGTGGGGGAAGCGATGACCTTTGCGGAATTGCGGCGTCTGCCGCTGTTTCCGCAGCGCGCGATGGCCCTGGTGTCGTCGGCGTTTGGCGCGGTGGCGCTGGCGCTGACGATGATCGGACTCTACGGCGTGATTTCCTTCACCGTGACGCAGCGTACGCGCGAGATCGGCATTCGCATGGCGCTGGGCGCGCAGCGTACCGACGTGCTGCGGCTGGTAGTAGGCAAAGGCATGCTGCTGGTGCTGATGGGCGTCGTGCTCGGCATTGGCGTGGCCCTTGGCACCACGCACCTGCTCAGCAGCCTGTTGTTTGGAGTGACGGCCAGCGATCCGCTGGTCTTCGCCGTCATTACCCTGGCGCTGGGCGCAGTGGCCGCGCTGGCCTGTTACCTCCCAGCCCGCCGTGCGGCGCGCACCAGCCCGCTCGTCGCCCTGCGCTACGAATAAAGAACTCAGAACTCAGAACGCAGAACGAGCTGACAGCCGACAGCTCACAGTCGATAGCGAAAGCCAAAGGCAAAAAGATCGCCGAGTTGGTCGTGACCAAAGAGCAGACGCATCGTCTGAAGAAGGGGATAGCTGCTCGAAAGACGTGATGGAGGAAATTATGGATCGGTTGATGCGGGATGTGCGTGGAGGGCTGCGGCGGCTGACGAAGAATCCCGGCTTTACTGCGGTGGTGGTGCTGACGCATGCGCTGGGCATCGGCGTGACCACCGCGGTCTTCAGCATTTTCAATAGCGTGCTGCTGGCCCCGCTGCCGTATCCGGAGCCGCACGAAATTGTTTCGGTGTATGACACGCAGCCTGCGTGCAGCACGTGCCCCGCTTCTTTTCCCAAGTATCACGACTGGCGCGAGCGCAATCACGTGTTCGAAGCGATTGGCGGCTCCACGGAAGCGGAATTCGTGATGACCGGCAGCGGCGACCCGGTGCGCCTTACCGGCATGTACACCACCGCGTCGCTGGTGGATGTGTTCGGCGTGCGGCCGATGATGGGCCGCTGGTACACGCTGGAAGAAGACCAGTTCGGCGGGCCCAAAGTCGTGGTGCTCTCGCACGGGTTGTGGATGCAGCGCTTCAATGGCGACCGCAACATCCTGGGGCGCAAGCTGCTCTTCTCCGACGAGCCGTACGAAGTAATCGGCGTGATGCCGGAGGGCTTCACGCATCATCGCGCGGAATTTTTTGTTCCGCTGCAACGCAAGCTCGACCCCGCCACGCGCGGCAGCCACTTTCTGGCGACGTATGCGCGCTTGAAAGACGGCATCGCGCTCGAGCGCGCCATCGCCGATATGCGCGCGCTGGGGCAGACGCTGGCCGCAGAATTCGGCCACAACCACGGCATTGACATTCGCTCGTACCGGGAAGTGTGGGTAGGCAGCGTGCGCGCGCCGCTCAACGTGCTGCTCGGCGCGGTTTTCTTCATTCTGCTGATTGGCTGCGCGAATGTGGCCAACCTGCTGCTTTCCTCGAGTGTGGCGCGGCGCACGGAGCTGGCCATTCGCATGGCGCTGGGCGCGGGCCGCAAAGAGCTGGCGCGGCAGCTCACGACGGAAAGTGTCGTGCTGGCGCTGGTCGGCGGCGTAGGCGGTGTGCTGCTGGCCTACTGGGCGGTAGACACTTTCGTCTGGCTCGCCGGCGATCAACTGCCGCGCGCCAGCACGGTGCAAATCGACGCCGCAGTCCTCGCGTTTGCCGCAGTGGTTTCCCTCGGGGTGGGAGTCTTTTGCAGCGTCTGGCCGATCGTGCTGCTGGGCCGCCAGGATCTGGCGGCAGCGGTACGCGAAGGCGACACCCGCACCGCCGCCGGCGCAGGCAAGAAAATCGGCGGCGGCTTGGTGGTGGCGGAGATTGCCGTCGCCTTCGCATTGGTCGTCAGCGCGGGACTGCTGGTGAAAAATTTGCTGCTGCTGCAGAGCCGCGACGCCGGCATTCGTACCGACCGCATCGTAGCCTTCGATGTGTCGCCTCCCGCCAACCGCTATTCATCCACCGAGGCCGTGACCGGCTTCTATCGCGAACTCCATTCGCGCCTCTCGCAAGTCGCGGGCGTGGAGGGCGTGGGCATGGCCAGCCACTTGCCCATGTACCGCTACGGGACCAACGGCGAATTTCAAATTGAGGGCGGCACGCCGTGGGAGGCAAAAGATGCGCCGCTCGTCGAATACCGCTGGATGCATGGCGACTACCTGCAAACGCTCGGCGTCCCGCTGCTCAGCGGTCGCATGCTGGACCAGCGCGATGGCGCGGGCACGCGAACCGTGCTGATCAATCAGGCCATGGCGGAGAAGTTCTGGCCGGGCAAAGACCCCCTCGGGCGCCGCTTCGGCCAGGGCAGTGATACCAGCCGGTGGTACGAAGTGGTCGGCGTGATCGGCGACATCCGCTCCTACGGCTTGGCCGACAGCCGGCCCTACGAGTTCTTCCGCACCGTCGAGCAAACCGTCAGCCGGGCCATCGAGCAGATTTCGCAGGCCAGCGGCGGCGATGCAGCGGCTGCGGCGCAGCGGCGGCAGTTGGCGATTTCGTGGCTCGGCGCGCTCACAGTGGTGGTGCGCACGCGCGGAGAGAATCCCGTCGACGTAATTCCCAGCGCGCGGCAGATCGTGGCCTCGCTCGATCCGGCGATGCCCATCAGCGCGGTGCAGACCATGGAGCAGGTAGTGGCCGATTCGGTGGGCCAGCCGCGGTTGATGTCGGCGTTGACGGGATTATTCGGCGCGCTGGGCGGTCTGCTGGCGATGGTCGGGGTGTACAGCGTGATGGGTTACAACGTGCGGCGGCAGCGGCGCGAGTTTGGCATTCGCCTGGCCATCGGCGCGAACCAAGGCGACGTGGTGAAGATGGTGGTTGGGCGCGGGCTTCTGCTGGCCACGCTGGGCGTGGCGATTGGCGCCGCCGGGGCGTGGATGCTCAGCAGCGTGCTCACCGCCATGCTCCACGACGTGAAGCCCACCGACCCGCTGGTCTTTGCCGGTACCGCGGCGGCCGTGCTGCTGGTGGCGCTGCTCGCGTCATACGTGCCCGCGCGCGCCGCCGGCCGCGTGGACCCCACCATCGTCCTCCGCGAGAGCTAGTAGGAGAGGCACTCTTGCCTGTCCGCCTTTTGCGTGCGGCAGAGTGGCAGTGCAGGGCAGACGGAAAACAGGGACAGACAAGAGTGTCTGTCCTACCCGCCTCTACATGTTGCGTGCCAAGGGGGCACTGATGCGCACATTGTGGCAGGACCTGAAATTCGGCGCGCGGATGCTGGCGCGCACGCCATCCGTCACGTTGCTGGCGATTGCGACGCTGGCGCTCGGCATCGGCGCCAATTCCGCCGTCTTCACGGTCGTGTACGGCGTTCTGCTTCGCCCCTTACCTTTCACTGACGCCGAGCGTCTTGTCGCGCTGTCCAACACGATCCCGGCCGCCGGAGTGCGCAGCTTCCCATTCTCGCAGCCTGAATTGTTCGAGCATCGCACCAACAACTCTGCATTCGAGGCGGTCGCCGCTTACATCCCCGCCAACTTGAATCTCACCGGCGGGGATGCCCCGGAGCGCATCGCTGCGGCGCGAGTATCCGCGAACTTTCTTGATGTGCTCGGCGCCGCCCCCGCCCTGGGCCGCGTGTTTCCCGCTGAGGCCGATCAACCGGGCGCCGAGCGCGTGGTACTTCTCAGCCGCGGATTCTGGCAGCGCTATTTCGCTGCCGACCGTGCGGCCATCGGCCAGTCGCTGATGCTCGATGGCACGCCGCACGCCGTGATTGGCGTGCTCCCGCCGGACTTCCGCTTCCCCGCGACAGCAGAACTGTGGGTTCCTGCGGTATTCGCGCCGCAAGCCTCCGGCCGCGAGGGCCTCGGGCGGCAGATGTACCGCATCGTCGCGCGTATGAAGCCGGGCGTTACGCGAGAGCAGGCAGGATCCAGCACCGACGCCGCAGCGCGCCATTTCTATCGGCAGTATCCGGACTTTTACTCCGGCAGCCTGTGGAAAATCACGCTGGCGCCGCTGCGAGAGCAGATTGTCGGCGACATCAGCGCCACGCTCGCCGTGCTGATGGGCGCCGTGGGACTGATCCTGCTGATTGCCTGCGCCAACCTCAGCCACTTGCTGCTCGGCCGCTTTCTCGCGCGCGAGAAGGAACTGGTCGTGCGCACCGCGCTGGGCGCGGGCCGCGCGCGGCTTGCAAACCAATTGCTCGCGGAATGCGCGCTGCTGGGGATTGCCGGCGGCGCGGTGGGCCTCGCGGCTGCGGGCTATGCGGTGGATCTTCTCGTCGCACTCAATCCCGGCGACATTCCGCGCGCCGAAGCGGTTCGCGTGGATGGCGCGGTGCTCGCGTTCACCCTGGTTGTCTCGCTGCTGGTCAGTCTGCTTTTCGGTGTGGCGCCGGCGTGGCGTGCTGCGGCGGCGAATCCCGCCGATTATCTGCGGCAGATGGGCGATGGCGCGCGCCGTTCGTCCACACGGTTCCGCGACGGGCTGGTGGTGTCGGAAATCGCGCTGGCATTCGTCCTGCTTGTCGGCGCGGGGCTGCTGGCGCGCACGCTGGCAAACCTTGCCAGCGTGCCCCCGGGCATAGCGACGGAGAATCGCTTGACGATTCAGATTTCTCCGCCATCGTCTCGTTACCCTGATGCCGCGCACGCCTCCGCGCTGTTTGCCGAAATTGTCGAGCGCGCGGCGGCGCTGCCCGGCGTGGATGCAGTCGGCGGCGTTTCCGCGCTGCCGCTCAGCGGGCAGGATAATCGCGCGGCCTTCTCGATCGAAGGCTGGACGCCGGAGCAGCAGGGCAAGGCCACCAGCGTCCACTACCGCTTCGTGACGCCAGGCTACTTCCGCGCCGCCGGGATTCCGCTGCTGCGCGGGCGCACCCTCGCGGAGTCCGACACGCGCGAAGCGCCGCTGGTCGCGCTGGTGAATCAAACCTTTGCGCAACGCTTTTGGCCGGATTCCGCCGCCGCGCTAGGCCATCGCGTAAGCTTCGACCGTGGCGTGAACTGGTACACCGTTGCCGGCGTCGTCGCGGACGTGAAGCATTATGGCCTTGCGGCGGACACGGACATCGAGATTTTCATTCCGTACGCGCAGGCCACCAGCTTCTTTGCGCCGGTGATGACGCTGGTCATGCAATCCGCTGCGCCGGCGGAATCGCTGATGCCGGCGTTGCGCGCGCGCATTGCGGAAGTGGATCCTGCGCTGCCGATTCACAACGTCCGCGCCATGGACGAAGTGCTGGCGGCCTCGCTGGCGCGCCCGCGCTTTCAGGTGAGCCTGACGGGAATTTTCGCCGCGTTGGGATTGCTGCTGGCGGCGGTCGGCGCCTTCAGTGTTCTTTCGCAGACGGTGACGCAACGCAGGCGCGAAGTCGGCATACGTCTCGCGCTGGGGGCGCAGCCGCGCGAAGTGCGCGCGCTATTTGTGCGGCACGGTATGCGACTCGCGCTGGCGGGCATCGCCGTCGGCGCCACGGCCGCGCTTGGGCTGATGCGCCTGGTTAAAGGGCTGCTGTTCGGCGTCGAGCCCGCCGACCCAGCCTCTTTCGCCCTCGCCATCGCGATCCTCTTATCCGCGGCGACACTGGCCTGCTGGCTGCCCGCGCGCCGCGCCACCCGCGTCGATCCGATGATCGTCCTTCGTCACGAGTAGGGGCGCGCCGCGTTGACACTTCATTCATCGCCGATGACCACGGATAGAGCAGATGAACGCAGATAAAAAGAAGGTTCTTCCGCCTGCCGCGTGTGCTCATACCCTTAACCCTCGACTGTCAACCTTCGACCTTCGATCTTGCACATGAACCTCTACCTCTGCGTTCATCCGCTCAATTTGCGTTCATCTGCGATGAATCCGACTCACCTAGCCTCACAACCCGCCCTCCTGACATTTCACATCACACCGTCGTCTAAGGTTGCGGAGACAGGAAAGGACTTGGGTGACGGCGTTGTTTGTGGAGAATGTCCTGAGCCCGCTGCTTGCGACGGAGACGCGTGTCGCGCAAGTTTGCGCGCGCCATGCCATGGATAGCCCGCACGAGCCCGCAACGCCGACGCTTGCCCACGCCCACGGCAGCGATGCCGCGCTGGTGGACGCTTGCCGCCGCGGACGCACCGACGCCTTCGAGCGCCTTTTCCATCTCCACGGGCCGAAAATGAAAAGCATCGCGCTCAATCTGATGGGCAACACGCACGACGCGGAAGACGCGGTGCAGGAAGCTTTCCTGAAGGTGTATCGCGGGCTGGGAAACTTCAAAGGCCAGTCGGCGTTTTCCACCTGGGTGTACCGCATTCTGGTGAACGCCTGCTACGACATGCGCCGCCGTGGCCTGCGCCAAGTGGACACCATCGCGCCGCACGAAGATAGCGAAGAGCAGCCGCTGGATCGCGCGCCGGCGGTGGCCGTCAATCATCCGCTGCGCATGGCGCTGGAGAAGTGTGTGGTGCAGTTGAGCGACGCGCAGCGCGTGGTGTTCCTGCTGTGCGAAGTGGAAGGCTTCAGCCACGCGGAAATCGGCGAAATGCTCGGCATCAGCGAAGGCGCGTCGAAGAATCGCCTGTTTGAAGCCAAGCGCGAGCTGCGCCGTTTGCTCAGCGCGCGGCGCGGCCCCGATGCATCGGGGCGTGGCGCGGCAGGGAAGGAGCGCCCATGAACGTGACGTGCAAAGATTTGGAGCGCATTCTCGAACGGCAGGACCCGCGCGAACTGGCAGCGTTGCAAGCTCATGCCGCCGCGTGTGACGCCTGCGGCGAGCAATTGGCGCTTGACCGCGAAATCTCCGCCGCCGCGCACAGCATGCAGCGCGCGTGGGAAAGCCCTGAGCTGTGGCCGCGCATCCGCGAACGCCTGATCGCTGAACCTCGCCCCGCCGAATTGCGCTGGAAACTGTGGCTGACCTTCGCAGGCTTCCGGTGGAATTGGCAGATGGCTACGGCAGCGGCAGTGCTCGCGCTAGTGGCCATCACCAGTGCCTGGATCATGCTGCGCAATCAGCCCGGCCCACAGGTGGTTTCTGTCGAGGAGCCGACTGCAACCACGCCTCCGGCAGGCGCTCCGGAAACAGTCACGACGCCTCCAGCGCCGGAAGGCGATGCGGGATCGACCACGCCGCCGGTGGAAAGCGCGCAGCAGCGCTTGCTCACGGAAGAGGCGCTCGGTGAAGTCGAACGCGCCGAGGCTGCCTACGTCCGCTCCATCGACCGGTTGTCGAAGATGGCCGCGCCGCAGCTTCAGCCGGCCGGCACGCCGCTGATGGCTAACTACCGCGAAAAACTATTGCTGCTGGATTCGGCGATTGCCGAATGCCGCGCGCAGCTCGAGCAGAACCGGTTCAACGGGCATCTGCGCCGCGAACTGCTGGCCATCTACCAGATGAAGCAGTCCACGCTGACCGCAGTGCTTCAGGAGGAAGCTCGATGATGGAAGATTCTCACGTGCGCGGCGCGGGCCGGCTGGCTCTCGTGCATGCGCTGGCTGCCGGTGCGTTGCTGGCGTGGTGCGCGCTGGCCTCGCCCGCCGCGGCGCACGGCAATGACCAGCGCGAAGAGCACAAGCGCGTATTCGACCGCACCGTGAATTGGCCCGCCGGCGCGCGCGTGTGCGTGGACCACAGCCACGGTTCGGTGACATTGCGCACGCACCCGCAGGCGCAAGTGCAGGTGCACGCCGACATCCGCGTTTCCGCTGAATCGCTGCAAGAAGCCGAAGAATTCTCGAAAAGCATCGAGATTCAAGTGGAAGAAACCGCCGCCAGCATTTGCGTGCGTACCCGTTATCCGGAATCGGGACGCCGGCGCAATTTTTCTTTCTCCGTGAATTACGAAATCACGCTGCCGGAAAAGGCGCCGCTCGACGTGCGCAACCGCTTCGGGTCGGTGAGCGCCACGGGCCTCAGCACCGCATCGCAAATCGTCAACGCGCACGGGCGCGTTACGTTCACCGACTCACGCGGCAATCACCGCATCGAAAATCAGTTTGGCGCTATCGAGATCACCAACGCCGCCGGCGACCTCGACGTTACCGGCAGCAACGGCGCGGTGACGGTCAGCGACGCGCGCGGCGCGCTGCTGCTGCGCAACCGCTTTGGGCGCGTGACGCTCGCCCGCCTCGGACGCGCCGAAGTCCGCAACAGCAACGGCGCCGTCGAATTGATCGGCGCGGAATCTGCGTCGCTGACCAACTCCTTCGGCAGCGTGACGGCCCGCGATATTCGCGGCAATCTCACCGTGCGCAACGAGAATGGCCGCGTGGAAGTGGAGCAAGTGCAGGGCGAGGCCGACCTCCACACGACCTTCGGCAACCTGTCGTTCCGCGACGTAAAGCAGCGCGTGGTGGCGCGCAACAACAATGGCGCGATCAGCGGCAGTCTCGTCGGCGGCACGGTCACCATCCGCGGCGGCTTCGGGCGCGTGGAAATCTCCGACGTGACCGGCTATGCCGAAGTGGAAAATTCCAACGGCAACATCACCGCGCGCAATCTGAAGGCCGGCGCAAAGCTCGCAACCAGCTTCGGCTCGATTGAAGCGACCGACATCACCGGCGACGCTACCGTGGGCACTTCCAACGGTCGCATCGTGCTGCGCAACGTCACCGGCGCGGCTTCCGTCAGCAATTCGTTTGGGCGCGTGGAGGCTTACACCATCGGCAAAGGCGCGCGCATCCTCTCCGGCAATGGGCCGGTGCTGGCCGGCGATATCGGCGGCGAGCTTTTTGTGAAGACCAGCTTCGGCAGCGTGACGGCCGAGCGCGTCAATGGCCCGCTCACCGTGGAGAATTCCAACGCCAGCGTGCAGGCCTCCGGCATCAATGGCGCCGCCAGCGTGCGCACGTCATTTGGCGGAGTGATTTTGTCCGACGTGGCGGGCGCGATTAATGTGGACAACCAAAACGGCGCCGTGGAAATCTCCGGCGTGCCTGCGGGCGCGTGCCGGCCGATTACCGTAGGCACCTCTTTTTCTCCGGTGCGCGTGTACCTGCCGGCCGATGCCGCTTACGACGTCACCGCCAGCACCAGCTTCGGCCGCATCCGCAGTGATTTCCCGTTGACGCTTTCCACCGGCGCGCAACTGGGCGGCGGCGGGACTTCCAGCGTGAGCATCACTTCGAAGATCGGCGTGGGCGGCTGCGCCCTGCGCCTCACCAACCAGAACGGCAACATCGAAATCCTCCAGGGCGCCCCCGCACGCAAGTAGGACAGGCCTCCCGGCCTGTCCGCTTTTTGTAGAGGTGAAACGAAACTCAGAACTAACTCAGAACTCAGAACAACCATCCTGAATGGCTTTGGTCGTCCAAGAGGGCTAGTGGCTAGTGACGAGTGACGAGTGGCTTGTGCGGCCGTGCGCGCGCGTTTTCACCGCACCGGCTTGCCTTCGGGCGTATACTTGGCGTCCGCAGGAAGCACTTCCGCGCAGAAGGGGGAGTCACATGCCGGTGCGCTACGATGGATTCAGCCAGCCTGAGCAAGCCGCGATGGAGCGCGCGTTTCAACTGATGCGCACCGCTTCCGGCAAGGCCAAGCAGGCGTTGCTGGGCGGCGATCTTACGGCATATCGCAAATGGTTCGACACCAGCGGCAACGCGCACGTGATGAAGGTGGCGTCGATCGTGAACGAGATGGATCAGGCGATCAACAACCGCCCCATCACGTTTGCCAAGCTCGACCGCAAGGGTGTCAACGTGAATACCAAAAGCCTGTGCGCTTACGTGTTTCTGATTCAGGCGGGCCAGTACATGGCGCACTTCGGCAGCGGCATGCGCATCATGGTAGTGTGGAAGACGCATGTCGGGAACACCTTCTCCTATCTGGCGCAGACCATGTACCACGAGCTGTCGCATAAGGTCGGCGGCACCACCGACCACAATTACGACGAGCAGACTTGCGCCGTCTTTGCCCAGAACTCGCCGGCAACTGCGGTTACCAACGCGGAAAATTTCAACCTGTTCCTTCGCGAATACTTGTAAGGGGGTTGCGTAACGCAACCCGGCACCGCGGGCCGTTCGTCACGACCTCTTCTTTCAGGGCCTCACCCGCCACGAAGAAAAATAAAACGCAGAACGCAGAATGAAATTCCCTTACAGTTGACAGCTTACAGCCCACAGTCAACAGTTTACGACGTAGCGCTCGATCCCTGCTCCCGCTGTGAGCTGTAGACTGTCGGCTGTGAGCTTCTGAGTTCTGCGTTCTGAGTTCTGCGTTTCCCTCACACTAACCGCTGTAGGACAATGCCGGTCTAATGAGACGGATCGCGAGAGCACTCGCACAAACGATGGAAGGCAACGATGCGGCGATGGTTGCGCAGGCCGTGGCCGGCGACCGGGAAGCGTTTCGCTTCCTGGTCGAACGGCACAGCCACAGTGTCTTCCGGCTGGCGTTCCGTATGACCGGCAACGAATACGACGCAGAAGAAGTGGTGCAGGAAGCGTTCCTGCGCGCCTACCGGCGGCTGGCGGGGTTCGAATCGCGGGCCAATTTTGGCACCTGGCTCTACCGCATCACCGTGAATTGCGCGCTGGATTTTGTGCGCGTGCGGCAGCGCCACACCGAGCACCGCCAGCAGCCCTCCGCCGATCCGGACCAGCCGGAGCTGATGGAGTCCCTCGCTGCAGACGGCCCTACGCCTGACCGGCTGGCGGAAAGCGACGAGATGCGCCGGCGGGTTTCCGCGGCAATGCTCGAGCTGACGCCGGTGGAGCGTACCGCTTTCACGCTGCGCCATTTCGAAGGCCGTTCCATCGAAGAGATCGGCCGCACACTCGGCCTGCGCACCAGCGCCACGAAGAACAGTATCTTCCGCGCGGTGCAAAAGCTGCGCCGCTCGCTGGCGCCGCTGGCGCAGCCGCGCGGCTCGGTGCGCGCTGCCGGAGCAGGGGAGATTTGACATGGAGTGCGGCGGCTCGCCGCCGCTTTGTTTACATAGCCACTCGCAACCGCAATTCGAAGCAGTTTGTAAACAAAGCGGGAGCAAGCTCCCGCACTCCATAGGGAGCACGAAGAACCATGAAGCACCTGAACGAAGAACAACTGATCCTTCATTTCTACCGCGAAAGCGGGCCGCGTGAGGCCGCCGAGGCGGAAGAGCATCTGGCCGCTTGCGAGGACTGCTGCGGTCGCTTGGCTGCGCTGAAGGTCGATCTCGCCGCGGTGGAGCAGGCTGCTCCCGCCATGCCGGAACGCAACGAAGGGTACGGCGGCGAAGTGTGGCAACGCGTGCGGCCGCGGCTCGGCGAGCGTCCCGAGCCGCTTGGCTGGCGGTCGTGGTTCGCCATGCCGCAGCTTGCGTGGGCTGGCGCCATGGCCGCGCTGCTGCTGGTGGCATTCCTCGCCGGCACCTACTCGAATCGTAGTGTGGATCCCGGGACGGGCGGTGATGCGCGGGATGCGATTGCAGGGCCGGGCGCGCTGCGCGCCGAGCAAGTTGGCAGGCGCGTGCTGAATGCGGCGGTCGGCGACCACCTCGAGCGTTCGCAGATGTTGCTGGTGGAGTTGTCGAACGCTCCGGCGCGCGGCCCGGTGGACATTTCCACGGAGCAGCAATGGGCCGGCGATTTGCTCGATAGCAACCGCCTCTACCGCGAGACCGCAGCCAGCACCGGCGAGGCCGGGCTTTCCGCCGTGCTCGATGAGCTGGAACGCGTGCTGATCGAGGTGCGCAACCGCCCGGCCAGCATGTCGCCCGCGGAAATGGAGCTGGTTCGCCAGCGCATCGACGGCACGCTGTTCAAGGTGCGCGTACTGGGCTCGCAGATGCGCGAACAAGAGCGGCAGGAGATTGCCGAACGCTCCAAGATTTCATTCTAGCGTAGGTGCGGGTTTATCCCGCCCCGTCGCAAAAGCAAGCGGGCGGTGTAAAGCCGCTCCTACGAAACGTTCGCGCCGCACGGGAGTGGTCGCACGGCCTTTGTGGTATGTGCCACGATGTGGTGAAAAAAGAGAGGAAGAAGAAAAGATGAACGCGATTCGCAAGTGGTTCGTAGTTGTTTCGATGAGTTTTGCGGTGGCAGGCGCACTGGCCGCGCAGGCCCCGAAGAAGCCCGCGCCGCGCCCGCCCGC
>JBOGNS010000243.1:0-4699 GCA_050747305.1 Candidatus Acidiferrales bacterium
GATGGTTTTCAGCGCAACCAGATCACGGAAGGAATAAAAGCGCTGGCCCCAGCGACGATTCGGCTCGATCAGGCGAAGCCGCTCCCAGTAATTCAGCCGGCGTTCGCCAATGCCGAGAATGCGCGCCACTTCTGACCGCGTGTAGTGTTCCACCACTTCGCTGTTACTCGCCCCCGGCTGCGGCGACAAGGCAACGCCGCAGGTCTATCGAAACGATTATGCACGGAAGTGCGGGCGGTGGGAACGGGATGGCGAAGGCCACTGTGGAAAAGGGGTCACAGCGGCTAGTGGCTAGTGACTAGTGGCTAGTGACTAGCGGCGAGTGGCCGGAGCAGAAAAACGGGTGAAGCGAGAACGATGCGAGTGCTGTCCGCGCCACAAAAAAGCGCACAGGCTGAAAGCCTGTGCTACGAAAGACGAAGGCGGAACCCGTGGGACCACGGTTGCCGGTGGGGTTCCGCCCTTGTCTGCGGTGTAAAGACTGTGACGAGTGAAAGGAAGCGCTACTTGGCGCCTTCCACGACGACACGCACGGCGCGGTTCTGACCGCCCTCCGCGCTGTACTCCACGGTGGCAGTGGCGCCTTCCTTGAGTTCGCCACGGACGGCCGTGTTGGCATCAACGACAAACTCCATGCTCTGCTTCGCGGCGTCGGGCTGTGCAGGGTCACCCGCGACTTCGAGGGTGAATGACTGGCCAGTGACCGCAGTCACTTTGCCACTGATGGTCTTCGTCTCGGCCTGCGCCTGTGCCGGCGGCTGGTGTGGCGGCTGCTGGGGCTCTTGAGCCTGTAGGGTGGACGCGCCGAGGATCAGGACGGCGAAGGTAATCACAACGAGAAATTTACGAACCATAAGACTTGCTCCTCCTCCGAATGTTGAACTGGCAGTATCTGTTGAGCAAGTTGCATACCAAGCGCGCCGGCAACTGCGCGGCGGGCTCCAAGCACTCCGAAATGAAGCAGCTACACGGCGGCTGCGACCATCCGGCGGCGAGCCGGGTGGTGCGGCCAGCGGAAATTCTTGCCGATGACGACCCAATTCCACACGACGAGAAGTCTCCCGGTGATTTTTTCATGCAGGAAGTTACAAGCTCATTTACACGGAATCCTGCATGCGGGATGAGACGGGTTTCACGCAACGCGCCCAATAAATCAACCGTGAACGCGCTCGGGTGGGGCGGACTTCGTGAGCGAGGGTGCGGCCATCAAACTCCGCGACATTCAGCGAGTTAGGCCGCGCCGGAAATTCACGCCGGCAAAATACACGCTTCACCCGATTCACGCAAACGCGCAAGGTGTGATGTTCTGACTGTGCCGAAGGGAATGACAAATGGATTGTGCCGACACGGCTGTGAGAGCACAGCGGCACAGTTATGTTGCGTGAAAACCGATGGCTGACCTTCCAATGACCTCAGAAATGGGACTGAGAGTGGCGGAGCCGCGCGCGGTTACGCAGGCCAAGCTGCCGCCTTTCCCCAATGTTTTTGCGCACCGCGAATGGTATGCCGTACACACGCGCGCGCGGCACGAAAAAACGGTGATGACACAGTTGGAGCAGGACGGAATCGAAGCGCTGCTCCCGACCTTTACTCATGCGCGGCAATGGAGCGACCGGCGCAAACTGGTCTCTTTGCCGCTCTTCTCCGGATATGTTTTCGTGCGCGTATCTTTCGAAAATGGCGAACGCCTGCGCGTGCTGCGCAAGGCGGGTGTGCTGGGATTCGTCGGCTGCGGGCGGCGAGCGGTGCCCATTCCCGATCAGCAAATGGAGAGTGTGGTGTCGCTGATGGAAGAGCCGGCGGACTATGGTCCTTATCCTTACCTCACGGTTGGCCGGCGCGTGCGCATCCGCGAAGGCGCGCTCAAAGGACTGGAAGGAATTCTGCTCCGCGTGGAGGACCAGCAAAGTCTGGTGCTCTCCATTGACTTGATTCAGCGCTCCGTGAAGGTGCGCATCGAGGGCTATGCGCTCGAGCCAGTCTGAAAATTCCATGTCATCCACTCGTTCCATCCGTTCCCGATCCATAACCAGTTCCGAGGGATCATCCGTGGTTTCCAGTGCGAGGTCGCTGGGGGCCGAGGTTCGCCGAAGGCTGGCGCCGCTGCGCAGGTGGGCCACATCGCGCAGCGCGCAGGGATTCCGCGTGCTGATCTTCTTGGCGGAGTTTTTCCTGGTTGCCGCCGCCTTTCTGCTCAACGTCACACTCTATGTCCCGCGGCTGGGCGAGGTGTGGGCGCTGGATGCGGTCACCGCCTTTCTGCCGCTGGTGCTGGCGTTGCGCGGCGGCGCGCTGCTGTCGTTCGGCGTCTTCCAGCGATCCTTCCGTTACGCGAGCAGCGTGGATGTGGTGGCCATCGCCTGCGCGGTAGGATTGAGCGGACTGGCATGGTTCATCATCTATCGCGCGTGGGATTTCGGCGTGGTGCTGCCGGGCGAACTCTTCGTAAGCGAAGGCTTGACGCTGTTTGCGCTGCTGACCACAGTGCATTTCAGCGCGCGCATTTACAACCACCTGCGTGTGATGAACGGAGCCGAGGTGCGCCCGGTGATCATCGCCGGAGCAGGCGATGCGGGCGCATCGGTGCTGCGCGAGCTGCTGGCGGACCCTCGCGCGGGCCTGCGGCCCGTGGCGCTGGTGGATGATGATCCGAATAAATTGGGCATGCGCATCGGCGGCGTGCCGGTAGTAGGAACGCTGGCCAACCTGCCGGACGTGGCGTTCAAGTACGGCGCCGTGGAGTTGCTGGTGTGCATTCCCAGCGCGACGCCGGTGCAAATCAGCCGCCTGCTGAGCATCTGCCGGAAGTGCGGCGTGCCCGCGCGGACGCTGCCGCGGCTCGCGGAACTGGTAAACGGGCGCGCCACCCTCCGCGATCTGCGTTCGATTCGCATCGAGGACCTGCTGCAGCGCGCCCCCATCGTCCCCGACCCTTCCCTGACGCGGCGGCTGGTGGAAGGAAAGAGCGTGCTGGTGACCGGCGCCGGCGGGTCGATTGGTTCTGAACTGTGCCAGCAGCTTGCGGCGGCCGGGCCGCGACGGCTGATCCTGCTGGATAAGTCCGAAAACAACCTCTTCTACAACCATCTCAGTATTGAAGAAAACTTTCCGCGTCTGGAAACCGTTCCGGTGCTTGCGGACATCGTCGACCAGCACAGCGTGCGCGAAACGTTCGAGCGCGAGCAGCCGGACCTGGTGTTCCACGCGGCAGCCTTCAAACACGTGGGCATGATGGAGCGGCACCCGTGCCAGGCGATCCAGAACAACGTGTTGGGCACGCGCAACGTGCTGGCCGCGGCGCTGGAAACCGGCGTCCAGCGCTTCGTGAATATTTCTACGGATAAGGCGGTGAACCCCCGCAGCTACATGGGCCTCTCCAAGAAGCTTACGGAGCTGATGGTGAAAGAGGCGGCCAAGCTGCACGGCGCGCGCATGATGAGCGTACGATTCGGCAACGTCGCCGGCAGTTCCGGCAGTGTGCTGCGAATTTTTTCCGACCAGATCACCAAGCGCGCGCCGCTGCGGGTCACCGACCCACAAGCTACGCGCTACTTCATGAGCGTCTCGGAAGCCGTATACCTGATTCTGTGCGCGGCTTCATTGGGCCGGGGCGGTGAAACCTTCATTCTGGACATGGGCCGCCCGGTGAACATTTACGAACTGGCGCGCACGCTGAGCTTATTTGCCGGAGTGGCGCCGGAGGAAGAGCTGCCCATCCATTTCACGGGGCTGCGCGAAGGGGAAAAGGTTCACGAAGAGCTCCGGGAAGAGTGGGAAGAGCCGCGCCCCACCAAGCACCCGCAAATCTTCGAGCTGACCGGCGCCAACCCACACCCCATCGACATCTTGCCCGCGGTGGAGAAGATGGAGCGGTTTCTGGCAACGCATGACCGCGCCGCGTTGCTGCGTTACATCGACCGTGTGGCGCCCAGTTTCGCGCGCGGCCGTAATGCGCGGCCGGCCTGGCCGGACTTCCCTTCCTGGCAAGAGGACTTCGCCAAGGTACACTAATGCACCTTCCACTTTCTGCGCCGGACATCGGGGAACGCGAAATCGAGTATGTGACGCGTGTGCTGCGGTCACAGCGGCTGAGCTTAGGCCCTGCGGTGGCGCAGTTCGAAGATCGCTTCGCTCAATACATCGGCGCGCGCCACGCGATTGCGGTCAATAGCGGCACGTCGGCACTGCACTTGTGCGTGCGCGCGATGGGCATTCGCGCGGGCGATGCGGTGATCACCACGTCGTTCAGCTTTGTGGCTTCGGTGAACTGCATTCTCTTTGAGGGCGCGTCGCCGATCCTGCTGGATATCGACCCGCGCACCTTGAACCTCGATGCGGACCGCGTGCACGACTTCCTGCGCCGCGAGTGCATGCGCCAGGCGGACGGCGCCGTGGTGCAGCGCGCCACGGGGAAAATCATCAAGGCCATCCTGCCGGTGCACGTGTTCGGCCTGCCCTGCGATATGCAGGCCTTTACCGAACTGGCGCGCGAATACAACCTGCTGCTGTTGGAAGATGCGTGCGAGGCCATCGGCGCGGAGATCGGCGGCAGAAAGGCCGGCACGTTCGGCGACGCCGCGGTGTTTGCCTTTTACCCGAACAAGCAGATCACCACCGGCGAAGGCGGAATGATCGTCACCGACGACTTGGGCATCGCGGAGATGTGCCGCAGCCTGCGCAACCAGGGACGCGACGCCAA
>JBOGNS010000244.1:0-3128 GCA_050747305.1 Candidatus Acidiferrales bacterium
ACCCTGCGCCAGCTCGGCAATGTCGCTGCGATACTTATTGGCAATCGCCAGGCCGGCGGCGTCGTCGCCGGAGCTGTTGATGCGATAGCCTGACGTCAAGCGCTGGATCGTGCGCGCCTGAAATTGATTGTTGACCCGGAGATTTTCCTGCCCAAACAGGGAGTTAACGTTAGTCTGAATGGATGACATGACTTCCTTTTTCCTCTGCGGAGATCATTCTCGCCCGAAGGCCGCACCTGTGGCTCAATCTTATGAAGCCCGATAGTGCATGGCACCAGCGGCTGTGGCGAGCCCGGGTTCTCCTGCCTGCGGCTGGATGCCCGGAAGAATCTGCCGTCAAAAAGCTTATCGGTCAGTGGTTTGGAGACTTGAAAAAGTTTCCGAGCCTCGCCACTGTTTCTTGGATTGCACTACTCCAATCGCCCGGCTTTGACTGCCGGACCAGACGCATCGCCGGATACCACGGCGTCGTCTCCCCTTCGAGTCCCCAACGCCAGTCGCATTCACTTGCGAGCAGCGTCCACACTTCGCGGCCAAGGGCCCCGGCCAGATGCGCCGGCGCACTATCGACCGTAATGACCAGATCGAGTCCCAGGATCAACGAGGCGAGTCCTTCCAGCGTAGCCGCCTCATCGACCCAACCGATGCCGTTCGCAGCCGCTTGCGGCGACGGCTCCTTATGCAAACTGACCCATTCCACGCCCCATCCGGCGCGCTCGGCAGTCCTGATCAGCTCAGTGAGCGCGGCCAGCCCGCACGAGCGGCGACCGTCGGCGGGGTGCTGCGGATTGCCGGCCCAGGCCAGTCCGATACGCTTGCGTCCCACAGTCGACGCATGGACCGGCGACGCTGGCGCCGGAACCTTTAAATAAGACTCGGCCGATGGGATCGTTTCCGTGCGCGTGCCGAAGATGCGGGGCAAACTCAGCAGGGGCGCATGCACGCTGAACTGGGGCAGCGGCTGACCGGCGCCTACGATCTGTTCGACACCGTCAAGCCCCGCGAGCAGCCTGACCATCTCTGCCGGGCATTCGAGCACCACGCGCCCCCCGCGATCGCGAACCAACGCTGCGTAGCGCGCAAACTGGATGGTGTCGCCCAGACCCTGCTCGGCATGCAGCAGAATCGTGCGGCCGCCGAGCGGCGCACCATCCCACATCGGTGCGTCCAGCGCTCGCGGCGGTGTCTGCTTGCGGCGCCACCGCCATTCATACTCGTCCCAGCCATTCTCGAAATCGCCCATCCACAGGCGCGTGAGGGCGCGGTTCCAATGGATGTCGGCCTCATCGGGTTTGATCTCGAGTGCGCGCGAATAAGCCGCAACCGCTTCAGCCGGGCGCCGGCTGGCGCGTAACGCGTTACCCATGTTGTAATGCGCGCCGGCATACTGCGGCCGAAGGCGCAGGGCCTCGCGATAGTTTTCGAGCGCGGATTCAATGTGTCCCTGCTGCTGGAGAGCATTGCCGAGGTTGTTGAACGCCTCGGGAAATTCCGGGCGCAGTTCCAGAGCGGCGCGCGCCGCACGTTCCGCGCCGGCCCACCGCCGCTGGCAATCCAGCGCGCGGCCGAGATTCAGAAGCGCTTCCGGATACGCGGGCCGCAGCCGCAAAGCCTCGTGGCAGGCCACTTCCGCCTCCGCAAACCGCTCCTGGCGGACTCGCACGGCGCCTAAGCCGGCATGGGCCTCAGCCAGTTCCGGTTTATGACGGGCGGCATTTTGATAACAGGCGGCGGCCTGCTCCAGGCAGCCCGTCTCGTCCATCAGCAACCGGCCCAGGTTGGCGTGCGCTTCGGCGTAGTTCGGTCGAAGGCGCAAAGCCTGCCCGAGCGCAGCCTGCGCTTCCATCGCTCGCCCCATCGCCGCGAGTGCGTTGCCGAGATTGTTATGCGCTTCCGGACAGTCCGGACGATGGCGCAGCGCGATGCGGTAGTGAGCCACGGCATCGGCCAGTTTCCCCTGCTGCTGCAGCGCATTCCCCAGGTTCAAGTGGGCTTCGAGGCTCCGCGGATCGATGCCCAGCGCCCTTTCGAATGACTCGATCGCTTCGGCCAGCAATCCCAGGCTGAGGAGCGCATTCCCGAGGTTGCTGTGAAACGGCGCGATGCGCGGCCGTACCGAGATCGCACGGCGGATCAGCCCTACGCTCTCGTGCGTCCGTCCCGTCTGGCACGAGAGCAGACCCAGCAAATGCAGCGCGTCGGGCTGATCGCGCTCTTGCGCCAGAACTTGCCGGTAAATACGCTCGGCGTCGGTGTAACGGCCGGCCCTCTGATTCTCCATTGCGGTGTTGAGCTGCTCGACCAGCCCGGGAGTGCACACAGACATCACCGTTCCGGGTGCACGGCCCGTGCCAATGGAGATCTCGCGTTTTCAATGGGATAACCGAGCGCGCGCGACGGGATTGTGCCGAAACGGCAAAATCTTGGCGCGCCCGTGGCGGGTTCGTGCCGTTATGGTGCGGCCAGGCGCCTCGGTGTCGCGGGTCCCGCCGCCGAAACAGAGCGTCATAAATAATTGCGTATCCGGTCCGCTCCTTCACGGTCACGGCTTTCATGAAAAGACCGGCCGCTGTCAATCACCGGCGCTTTTCTGAGCCTTGACCAGAGGGAGCGGTTCGCACCATCTGAAGCCCTATTCGGGCGGACTCCAGATCCGGCCGGAGGGCCAATGCGCGCTGGTAATGCGGGATCGCAAGCGCCGGCTTCCCTTGAATGGCGAGCATATCACCGAGGCTCGCATGGGCTTCGGCGAATGCCGGTTCGGCGCGCGTCGCTGCTTCAAATTCGACGGCGGCCTGCGCGTGGCGCTGCTCGGCGGCCAAGGCCAAGCCGTAATCGTAATGAGCTTCTGCGTAGCCCGGCCTGTGATAGATGGCCCTCTTGTAGTGGTACTGCGCCTCCACGAAATCGTCGAGCAATTTCGCAAGATTTCGGTGCGCGCCGGCCATGTCGGGCTGCAAGCGGATCGCGGCGCGAAACGCTTCGACTGCGCCGGCCCGATCCCCGGTTTGGGCGAGCGCGCCACCGAGGTTGTTGAACGCCTCCGGATGCTCGGGCTGGATTTCGACCGCCCGCCGGAATGCGGCGATCGCGCCGGCCGCCTTGCCACGCTGGAGCTCCACCAACCC
>JBOGNS010000245.1:0-3564 GCA_050747305.1 Candidatus Acidiferrales bacterium
TGCTTGGACGCGCGCCGCGGCCGAGCAAGGCACGCCCCTGCCGCCGGAAGCCGCATCGCTTCAGCGCGCGGCGCTTCTCGTGTCGCGCATCAGCGCGTGGCTCACCATTCCATTGCTCTTCTTCATGGCCGCGGCCACGCATTACTCATTTCTCTCGGGGCAATAAGGAGGCGGCGATGGCGATGCGCCCGCAAGACGAAAGAGCCTTCGAGGATGCCGCGCGACAGATCGGCGTGTGGATTCTGGCGCGGCGCACCAAGCCCGGCGCGCTCGCGTACATCGGGCTAGGCGGCTACGTGCCCAAGCCCATCAACTGCAAAGCGAAAACGGCGGACAGCGACCGGCCACCGCACCGGCTGGCGGGATTGGTAACAAGCCCGGAGGTGCATCCGCTCGCTTTCCAGCCCGGCAAGTTGGCCGACGTGCAGCGAGCGTGGGCCGAATTTGCGCGCGAGCAACTAACGCCGGCGTCGCAGTTTTCAATCGAAACCAACCGCGCCTCGCCGCACTTCGGCTGTGCGAAGCTGAGCGGTAAATTCATTCATGCCGATTACGACCTCTACGACATCATCAATCCGGACGAAGCTCACCGCAATCTGGCTGCGGTGGAGCAACTGCTCGGGCAGCCGCATCGGCGCGGACCGAAATTCCTCGATGTGCAACGATTCATCAACGGGCGCATTGGCGTGGAGATGATCCAGCACGGCGGCTCGGCGCAATACGCCGATCATTCCGAGCAGTCGATTGACGCGTTTGGACCCGGCGGTGAAAAATGCACCATCCTCAATGAGTACAGCGTGCGCGCATGGTATGCCGAGCGCTTCGGCGGGCGTCCCACGCTGGGCGGCTGATCATTTGATTCCGACCCAAACCGTGAGGCGACTGGGAACACGACGCAGGAGCAGCCCGGCGGATTCTACGCGCGCTTGCGAAACGTCTCGGCTATGGTCTTGCTCGCCAAGCCGTCGAGCGCCGCGTAAAACACAAGGGCCGCCGCGCGGGCTTTCTCCATCAGCGACGGATCCAATAGCATCGCGCAGCGGTCGGGGAATGGGCTGCGTGGCGGGGTGTTGCGCATCGAGCGAAATGTCAGCGCCGGCCCGCCCGTATTGAAAGGGCTGCTCGAACCCGCGGAAATTCTGCGGCCGGCGCGCGCGGCCGGCTCCGGCGGTGGCTCGGTGAAGCCAGTCATGCGGCCATAGAGCGCTACGTCGCGCGCGAACTCGGCGACATCGCCGGGAGTCCAGCGCAGCGCGGCGGCGATGGCCTCGACAAAAGCCTG
The DNA here is from genome assembly GCA_050747305.1 of Candidatus Acidiferrales bacterium. Classification (GTDB taxonomy): domain Bacteria; phylum Acidobacteriota; class Terriglobia; order Acidiferrales; family UBA7541; genus JBOGNS01. The sequence goes on from JBOGNS010000245.1 coordinate 1,283, forward strand.
CTCGAAAGCGTCGATCGCAGTAGCCTGATTCGCGCCTTGCTTGCCACGCGCCGGCGATGCCAGCCGCCGTGTCAGTTCCGCATTCATCCGCGCCGCCGCGGCAACGAGCGATTCACGCGTGAGCATCGTCAGCAGCTCGCTGTGGCGCACCGGGCTGGCTTTCAGCTTGCGGCGATTGTGCTGGCGCACGTAATCCTCAACGAACGAGGCCACCAGACGCTCGCGCTCGAATGCGGCGAGCAGGCGAAACGCGGTTTCGCGGCCCTGGCGCGCCAGTTCTTCCAGGGATTCGCCGCGCCGCGATTTGCTTCTTTGTGTTGCAGCGGTGTTAGGCATCCTTTGATTCGCATTTCGACGCTACCACAATGAAATAGGCCTGGCGAATGCTCGCCAGGCCCTGTAATTGTGTGGCGCCGCCCTTCAGTGGCGGCATTCTGTTGGGGCCGCGCAAGCGGCCCGGAACATGCCGGGCTGAAGCCCGGGGCTACATTTCTAATGGAACGAAGCGCGGGGCGGTGGCGCGGCCGCGGCCGGCTGCTTTTCTTCCTTTTTCTCTTTCTCGCGCGGGATGGGCACGGTCTGCGGCGCCGCTTCCGGGGAGCCGAACACGACCTGGATGACCTCATCAATCGTGCGCACGTAGTGCAAGTTGATGCCTTCCAGCAAGGGCGGCTGCAAATCTTCCGACACATTGAGTTCGTTATCGGCGGGCAGAATGATGTCCGTGATGCCCGCGCGCTTGGCGCCGAGCACTTTCTCCTTGATACCGCCCACCGGCAGCACCACGCCGGAGAGTGAAATCTCGCCGGTCATGGCCACGCGCGCACGCACCGGCTTGCGGCTCAGCAAACTGACCAGCGCGGTGACCATGGCCACGCCCGCGGACGGCCCGTCCTTGGGAATCGCGCCCGACGGCACGTGGATGTGCACGTCCTGCGTGGCGAAGAAGTCGGGGTCGATGCCGTACTGCTCGCCATTGGCGCGCACCCACGAAAGCGCGGCGCGCATGGATTCCTGCATCACCTCGCCCAGGTGGCCGGTCATGGTGAACTGCTTACCGCCGCGCATACGGCTGGCCTCGATGAACACCACGTCGCCGCCGGCCGGCGTCCACACCAGCCCGACCGAAACGCCCGGGCGCTTTACGCGCTCTTCGACTTCCTTTTCGGTGCGGAAGCGCGGGATGCCCAGCAGTTCGCGGATAGCGTCGGGCGTAACCACAAGCTTGTCGCTCTTGCCCTCGGCCAGCCGCCGCGCCTGCTTGCGTGAGATGGTGGCAATTTCGCGCTCGAGGCTGCGGACACCGGCTTCGCGCGTGTAGTTGTGAATCAGCGTGCGCAACCCTTCGTCGTTGAACTCGATCTGATCCTCCTTCAGGCCGTGCATTTCCGTCTGCTTGGGGATCAGGTAGCGGCGCGCGATGTGCAGCTTTTCGTCCTCCGAGTAGCCGGGCAGCTCGATGATCTCCATGCGGTCGCGCAGCGGCTCCGGGATGGGATCAATCCAGTTGGCCGTGGCGATGAACATGACCTTGGAGAGGTCAAACGGCGTATCCAGATAGTGGTCGCGGAACGCGGTGTTCTGCTCCGGATCCAGCACTTCCATCAGCGCGGCGGAGGGATCGCCGCGGAAATCGCGGCCAAGCTTATCCACTTCGTCGAGCATGAACACCGGGTCGTTGGTCTCGGCACGGCGAATGCCCTGGATGATTTGCCCGGGCAGCGCGCCGATATAGGTGCGGCGATGGCCGCGGATTTCCGCCTCGTCGTGCATGCCGCCGAGCGAAATGCGCACGAACTTGCGCCCGAGCGCGCGAGCGATCGATTTGCCGAGCGAAGTCTTGCCCACGCCCGGCGGGCCGATGAAGCACAGGATCGGCCCCTTCAGTCCCGGTTGAAGTTTTTTCACCGCGAGGTAATCGAGGATGCGCTGCTTCACCTTTTCCCGGTCGTAGTGATCCTCGTCCAGAATTTCCTGCGCGCGCGTAATGTTCAGGTCCTCCACGCCGGAGGACTTGGTCCACGGCAGTGAAGTCATCCATTCCAGATAGGTGCGCGCCACCATGTATTCGGCGGAGGCCGGAGTCATCTTGGCCAGGCGCTTCAGTTCGCGGTCGCACTCTTTCTTGGCTTCCGCAGGCACGCCCGATTCTTCAAGCTTCTTGCGCAACTCTTCGACTTCGCTTTGCGTGTCGTCGTACTCGCCCAGCTCCTTCTGAATGGCCTTCATCTGCTCGCGCAGCAGATACTCGCGCTGGCTCTGGCTGACTTGCTCCTGCACTT
>JBOGNS010000246.1:0-3041 GCA_050747305.1 Candidatus Acidiferrales bacterium
ATACTGGACGTCAAATCCCTGCTGCAAGGCATAGACCGTGTCGCGGTATCGGAAGCTGTATTGCGCCACAGCGGGCTTGCCGTCGATATCCAGCAGCCAGAACTCGAGCCAGTTTCGCCGCAGCAGCTCGCGACTCAATTCCTCATAGAACTGTCGTCGCGCGTCCCACGCGAAGCTGCCGGGTTCGCCGCGAAGGGTCCAGCGCAACTGGTGGAGGTGGAAAAGCGATTGCAGACAGTGAGGCAATTCGGCGGTGGTGGTGCACTTGTAAAAGCGGGTGTGGCAGCGTCGGGTGAGGCGCCTCTCGTAGTAGCGGATATTGTCGCGCTCCTTGCGCGACAGTTGCTTGAGATAGGCGTCCCAAGTGTCCGGCAGATGCAGCACGCACCACGGATGGGTGTATGGAAACGCAGTCCAGTTGAGCGTGCGCAGTTGCTCTTGCAACTGCGCGGCCACCGGGGAGTACGATGGGAATAGATTAAGTTGCGCGATGTCCCATGCGGAGTCTTGCTCCTGAAAATACGCCAGCAAGCCAGCGGTGACGGCGCGCTCGTGGCCCGGAAGGGCAAGGACATCCAGATTGTCGGAATCCTCGCTTCCGTCGCCCATGAATTCCAGGATTCGTAAACGGAGGCCGGGTGCCACGCGGCGCACAACTCTCGAGAGCGGCGCCAGACCTACGAGTTCGCCACTGGGCGCATAAAACGCCAGCACGAGCAACGCGCGCTCCCCACCATAGGCGCGCCACCACGGGCCCAGCCACTCCCAAGTGCTGAAAATCGAGGCCGTCGGAATCCTGGCGAGCAGGCCTTCCCACGCCGGCCGCAGCGATTGAAGAACATTCAAGTCGCTGATGAGGCGAATTTGCGACGCCTCGGTTTTCTCGTCGCCGTGAGCGCGCGTGTACTCCGGACGGAAAGACGTAAGTTCGCCCTTAGACATGAAGCGCTATTTTAGCGCAGTGGCGGGCTGCTCCGAACCGGCGTCGCGCGCCCAGTTGCGTCATGCGAACGCATTGTGAGCTGCAGGTGCCCCACGGTGCAGCCCACTAGCAGCTGCAGGCTTGTCATTGCTTGCGCGTGCCGCTACAGTGCGCAACGTGGCGATAGGCGCCCAACTCAACAAGATTCTACGCATGCGGCCGCGTGAGTTTTACTCGCGGTCCGCGGATGCAGTCTGGAAAGGTTTGGAGCAGAGCGCGCCTGGCTTGTTCGAACTCTCGGCCCGGCGGGACGTGACCTTCCCGGATCACGCCGCCCCGGCGCTGGCTGGCGTCTTCGCGCGGCAGTTCTTTTGTTTCGAGCCTTCGCGATCAGCGTCCAAGTTGGCCGGGGATTGCCACACTGTTTTGCCGGGCCGCAGCGAAGAACTCTGCTGCATTGCCGACGAGATCTGTGCAGGTACGGTGAGGCTGTTCGGCCAGTCTGCGCCGCTTTCGCACGATGGTGTGAATTGGCACGCTGATTGGAAGGGCGCGGCGTCGCTCGCAGACGCAGCGCGAATGGCGCTACCGCAGGCCGGCGGATTTGATGCGAAGCGGGTATGGGAAATCAACCGGCATCAATTCCTTGTCACGCTGGGCCAGGCCTACCTGCTGACGCGCGGAGAAAAATACGCGGAGCGCGCCGTTCAATTGATGCAGTCCTGGATCTCGTCCAATCGGCCATTTCGCGGCGTGAATTGGGGAGACGCGCTGGAAGTCGGGATACGCCTGCTCTCGTGGCTTTGGACGCTGCGTCTGATCGAGGAGAGCAAAGCACTCGACGCCGAGAGTGCGCGCCACATCCTGACCTCCGCGGTACTGCAGCGCGATTATGTCCGGCGTCACCTTTCAACCTATTCCAGCCCGAATACGCACTTGCTCGGCGAGGCGCTGGCGCTATTTGCGGCGGGCTTGGCGCTGCCGGACTTGCCCGGCTCGCGCTCCTGCGTGCGGTTGGGCCAGCGTATTCTGGAACAAGAGCTCACGCAGCAGGTGGGGGATGATGGCTCGCACAGCGAGAAGTCAGCCTATTACCACTGCTATGCGCTGGAGATGTACCTGCTAGCGACGATCCTGGGCCAGGAGCATGGCATCGCTCTTTCGCCGCTGTGGATGCGGCGCGTCGAGCGCATGGCTGAGTTCCTGATGCACATCCTGCGGCCGGATGGCTCGCTGGCCCGCTTCGGCGACGACGACGGCGGCAAAACGCTGCGGCTGTGCGACGAGGACTATTACCATGCGCGCAGCCTGCTGGCCGTCGCCGCGCTTGTGTTTTCCCGCGGCGATTTCAAGTTTGTTGCCGGCACACTTCCTCAAGAGATTTTCTGGCTATTCGGCGCCGAGGGCGTCAGCAAGTATGAAGGTCTCCATGCGACGGAGCCACACACCAAAGGAGCGAGATGGTTTCCGGATGCGCAGATTGCGGTCGCGCGGACAGGATGGCATGAGAACGACTCCTGGCTGCTGGCGCACGGCCAGCCGATGGGGATGCTCACGGCCGGGCACAGTCATGCGTCGCCGCTGAGTTTCGAGCTGTTCATGAAGGGGCAGCCCATCGTGGTCGACCCGGGAACTTTTTCTTATGCAGATGAGTCATGGCGCAATTACTTTCGCAGCGAGCAAGCACATAACACGGTGATCGTGGACGGCGCGCCGTGGCTCTCGCCGGCCGGCCCGTTTCGATGGCATGACCCGCAGTCGCTTTCGCCAGCGAGAATGCAGGAGACATCCCCGGCTTTCACGCTGACCCTCGTTCATCCGAACGGTTCCTATCAGCACCAGCGCAGGTTCGAGTGGTCCGGTCCCTGTGATGCGCTCATCGAGTACGAGATCATCGGCACGGGGCGGCGGCGTTTTTCCTTCTGGCTGCACTTCCCGCCCAATACCCAGGTGCGTATCCTCGCGTCGGACCAACTGGAAGTCGTTTCGGGCCCCGCAACGGTTCGGCTGAACTTGCAAGGCTTTGCGAAGCCGGTCTGCACGATTTACGAAGGTGAAACGAATCCGATGCATGGCTGGTTCTCCCCCGGCTTCGATCGCAAAGCGCCCGCGCCCGCTC
>JBOGNS010000247.1:0-4585 GCA_050747305.1 Candidatus Acidiferrales bacterium
CTTCTGGAGTGTGGCGACTTTCATGGGCGGGCTGGCGCAGAGCTTTGCCGCATTGCTGATTGCGCGGGCGCTGGTTGGGCTCGGCGAAGCGGCATACGGCCCCGCGGCGCAATCGCTCATTTCCGGCGCATTCCCCGCCGCATCGAGGGCGCGGGCGCAAGCCGTATTTGCCGCCGGGATGCTGATAGGCGGCGCGGCCGGTCAGGCCTTCGGTGGGATCATTGGGCAGCAGTGGGGCTGGCGGCCGGCCTTCTTTGTCGTGGGCGTGCCCGGGTTGATCCTCGGCTTGTTGGCACTGCGCATTCAAGAGCCGCCGCAGGGGCCGTCAACGGAATTGGTGGAAATCCGCACGCTCCTGCGCGTGAAACCGTTTCTCGCGCTGATGGCGAGTGGCGTGCTCATCACCTTTGCGGGCATCTCGCTGATCACCTGGGGGCCGGATTTTGTCGTGCGCTACAAAGGCTTCAGCTTGCTGGAAGCAGGCGTGACGCTGGGCACGGTCGGCCTGGTGTCGCTGGTGACCGGCGTGCTCACCGGCGGCTATGTAGCCGACCGGCTCCACCAGCGCTGGCGGCACGGACGCGCATTGACGGTGGCCATCGCCTTCTCGCTGGCCGCGCCCTTTGTGCTCTGGGTGCTTGCCGCAGACAGCAAGCCCATGGTGCTGACCGCATTCTTCATCGCAGGCTTTTTTATGTCGTGGTATCACGGGCCGGTGACTGCGGTGATTCACGACATGATGCCGCGGCGCGCGCACGCCACCAGCGTCGGCATCTATATGTTCGTTACGCAATCAGTCGGCGCGTTTGGTCCTTATCTGGTGGGCGAGGTTTCCGACGATGCCAGCCTGCGCGCGGGCTTGGAATTCGCGGTTGGTGTGATGGTGCTCGGCGCACTCGGCTTCTTCCTCACTGCATACTTCATCCAGCGCAACGGGACGAGTCAAATCAGTAGCTAGTGGTTAGTGGCTAGTGTCGCGTCTCGTAAGTTTCCTTGCGAGGGCCACCGGTGTAGGGGCGCTGCTTGCTGCGCCCCTTTCGATTCACGCTCCGCCGACCAACAAGGCGGTGTCACTTTCCGCGCAAACGCAGCACTAGCGGCTAGAGAGAATCGGCTCCATGGCGGACCTCCCGCTCGCTAGCCACTAGTCACTAGCCAATAGTCACTTCCCTTTGACTTTTACCTTTTTCCTTTTTACTTTTTACTTGCTATGTCCGAGCCAGCCAATTGCCCGCACAAGCGGCGCCAGCTCATTGCGAAGGATAAAGACGCTGAATACGTCGAGTGTCTCGACTGCGGCGCCATCCTCGAATCCGGCGAGCTCGCCGACCCGTCCAACTTCAACGAATCGCTCTCCGACGCGTAGCGCGCTCCAGCACACCTATACGCAAGCTCGAGCGTCCAACAAGCAAGACTCAATTCCTGATCTTTGGGGGTGTGGCGTGAATGGGAGAAGTTTTCTGAGCATCGCCGGCGTGTTTCTGGCCTTATCGCTGGCCGGCAGCGACGTGGTCAGGGCCCAGTCAGCGGCGACCGCCGAACAGGCCAATGAATACTTTCAGGCGCAGGAGTGGGCCAAGGCGGCAACGGCGTACGAGTCGGTGACCGCCGCCGATCCGAAAAATGCCGCGGCCTGGTTCCGCCTGGGCAGCGCGCGCCACCATCTTGGCCAATACGAGAAAGCAATCGAGGCCTACCAGCAAGCGCGCATCGCGGGCTTCCCACCGCCGCTGGTGAACTACAACATCATCTGCGCGCATTCGCGGATGGGAAAGCTGGATGACGCATTCCAACGGCTGGGCCAGATGCTGCAAAACGGATGGGCCCAAGTGCAGTTGCTCGAAACCGACGCCGATCTCGATAACCTGCGCAAGGACGCTCGCTTCGAAGGCGCACTGCTGCAAGCCAGGAAAAACGCGCGGCCCTGCGACTTCGATGCCAACTACCGCATGTTCGATTTCTGGGTGGGCGACTGGAACGTCACCATGCGAGGGCAGCAGGCCGGTACCAACCGCATTGAACTCATCGAGAACAACTGCGTCGTGTTCGAGAATTGGACGGGCGCGCGCGGCGGCACCGGCAGGAGCTTCAACTTCTACAACAACCAGACCAAGAAGTGGAATCAGGTGTGGGTGGCCAGCAACGGCAGCAACCTTTTCTTCGAAGGCGAATTCCGCGACGGCAATTTGCACTACGCGGGCAGCAGCGTCGGCCCAAACGGCCGGAAAACGCTGCACAAGCTCACGTTCTTCAATCTCGGCCCCGGCCACGTCCGCCAGTTCTGGGAGTCGTCTACGGATGACGGCAAAACGTGGACCGTCGCGTTCGACGGAGATTACCGCAAGAAGCAGTAGCTAGGCGGCGTAGGACAGGCTCTTCTGGTCGATCCGCGTTGGGAGGTTTCGGGTCCAGGCCAAGAGGTGCACAGCCAGGATTGGCTGTGCTACCTGATGCCCAGCGCTTCGATGATGCGCAGCACGTCGGCGTGCGAGACGTCATAAAGCGTACGATCCTCTTCCTCTTCCAGGCGCTCGGCCAGATACTGCGCCGCGATGTAGCTGGCTTCGCGGTCGGTGAGGTCGCGGCCGGTGCGGCTGCGAACCTCGAAGAAAGCGGTGTGCGCCAGCCCCAGCACGGTGGTGCGGCCATCCACGAAGAATTTGCAGTCAATCGTGTCGCTGTGCCGCGTGGTGATGGCGTTCCACATGTGCGAGAAGCGGCACTGATAGGTCTGGCCCGTAAGCTTCGACGACACCTCGAAAGGCGGCACGAACTCGCTCATCGAGCCGATGTTGGGTAGTGCGGTGGCGGCTTTCGTCATTGGAGTTGAATCGAAAGGAAACTCGAAATTCAAAACTCGAAATTCGAGTGTCGATGTGAATTGTCTTCAAACGCTTGAGCCGAATTTCGAGTTTCGATTTTCGAGTTTCGAATTTGGTTTTTCTTTACTACGCCGAAACGGCCTGCGGCTTCAGATAGCTCTGCACCGCCGCGCCAACGCCGGCGCCGGTTGGCACACGCACTCCCTGCTCCAGCAGCAACTTTTCCATCGCGGCGAGCAACAGCAGGATGTTGTTCTTCTGCGAGCAGTAACCCATCAAGCCGATGCGCCACAACTTACCCTTCAGCGGGCCGAACCCGCCGGCAATCTCAATGCTGAACTCGTCGAGCAATTGCTTGCGGAAGAGTTTGTCGTCCACGCCATCGGGCACACAGACGCCAGTGACGGTCGGCAAACGGTCGGCGGGATTCTTCACAAAGAGTTCGATCCCCATCGCTTCCAACCCCGCTACTAGTGCCTGCTGATTCTGCCGGTGCCGCTCCCAGCGGTTCTCCAGCCCTTCTTCAAACACGATGCGCAGCGCTTCGCGCATGCCGTAAATCAGCGGAATCGGCGGCGTATGATGATAGGTGCGCTCCTTGCCCCACATGGTCATCGTGGTGTTCAGGTCAAAATACCAGCTTTGTACCTTCGTCTTACGCGAGCGGATCACTTCTTCCGCGCGCGCGCCGACGGTGATGGGCGCCATGCCCGGCGGTGCGCTGATGGCCTTCTGCGCGCCGCTGAAGCAGATGTCGATGCGCTGCTTCTCTACATCGAGCGGCAGGCCGCACAGCGTGGCTACCGCGTCCACCACCAGCAAAGCGCCCAACTCGTCCGCCACTTTGCGGAAGTGATCTAAGTTGCTGACCACCGATGTCGAGGTTTCGCCATGCGCCAACCCGACGAACTTGACCTTGCGCCCCTTCCCCGCGCGGCGCACGTCGTCCGGATCCACCGCGCGCCCGTACGGCGCTTCCACACGAATTACATTCGCGCTGGTGCGCTCCGCAATCACCGCCATGCGCTCGGAGAACGTTCCGTTGGTGCAGACGATGGCGTCGTCGCCCGCTTCCAGCGCATTGAGCACCGCGCATTCGATCGCCCCGGAGCCGGAAGCGGAGATCGGAAATGTGGTCTTGTTGTCGGTCTGGAACGCGCGTCGCAGCAGGCTCTGCACTTCGCCCATCAGCACGTCGTTGAACCACGGGTCGAGATGGCCCACCATTGGCGTGGCCATCGCGCGATACACGCGCGGGTCCACCGATGACGGCCCCGGCGTCAGCATCAGCCGCGTGGGCGGAATCAACTCTCCAATACGGTCAGTCATCATGCACCTCTAGGAGGGTAACGCCGGCGTCTTGCCGGCCCTGCTGAGACGCTGCACCGCAACGCCGGCGGCACAGTCGCCAGCTCAGCACAGCTACAGACTGCCTAGTTTCGCCGAAACCCCGCCATCCTGCAACCAGCCAATATGTCTGCGCAGACTGCGGCCGGTCGCGACGCTAAATTAGAATGTACTCCTCGTTCGCGCTTGGTTTCCCACTGGCAAATTCTGTAGAATGCGCGCGCAGACCGCGGACAGCAATTCGCAATCCGCAACGAAACTTTGCACGCGCGCGGGCAACGCGCATAGACTGGAACCAGACACCAGCAGGCAGGAGGAACGATGAGCGCCAGCGCAAAGGGAGCACCGACGATGGCCAATCTGGAGCAATTGCGAGAGAAAGCGCGGCTGCTACGCATCCATTCGCTGCGCAGCAC
>JBOGNS010000248.1:0-3918 GCA_050747305.1 Candidatus Acidiferrales bacterium
GGCACGAATGGGGCGACGAAGCCTTTGCGCTCGCGCGAAGTGAAGATAATCCCATCCTTCTGGATATCGGCGCGGTGTGGGGCCACTGGTGCAACGTGATTGACCGCGAGAGCTACGAGAATCCGGAGATCGCTTCGTTGATCAACCAGAGCTTTGTCGCCGTAAAAGTGGACCGCGACGAGCGCCCCGACGTGGATGCGCGCTACCAGGCCGCCATCAGCGCGCTCTCCGGGCAGGGCGGATGGCCGCTCACCGGCTTCCTCACGCCGGATGGCAAGCCATTCTTCGGCGGCACCTACTTTCCGCCGGACGATGCCATGGGCCGCCCCGGCTTCAAGCGCATTCTCGGCGCGATTGCCGAGGCCTATAAAACGCGCCGCAAGGATGTGGAAGACTCTGCGGCCAAGCTGGCCGAGGCCATCGCCGAGGCCGAAGCGTTCCACGGCGCGCAAGGCAGCTTCGATGCGCGCGTGGTCCATGAGCTTACCGACGCCATCGTGCGCATGTTCGATTTGCGCAACGGCGGCTTCGGCCGCGCCCCGAAGTTTCCGCATTCCAGCGCGCTCGATTTGCTGATGGAGCAGTATCAGGCGTCGCGCGAATCGCACCTGCTCACCGTGATCGAAACCACGCTCACACGCATGGCGCGCGGCGGCGTCTACGACCAGCTTGCCGGCGGCTTCCACCGCTACTCGGTGGATGAATAGTGGCTGGTGCCGCATTTCGAGAAAATGTCGTACGACAATTCCGAGTTGCTGAAGAATTACGTCCACGGCTGGCAGGCCACCAAGAATCCTTTTTATCGCGAAACCGCGGAAGGGATGATTGGCTGGGTGAATGCGGTGCTGAGCGATCAGGCAGGCGGCGGCTTCTACGCCAGCCAGGATGCCGATTATTCGCTGGAAGACGATGGCGACTATTTCACCTGGACGCTGGAAGAATTGCGCGCCGTGCTTTCTCCGGACGAAGCGCGAGTGATGGAGCTTTACTACGACGTGGAAGCGCACGGCGAGATGCACCACAACCCGGCCAAGAATGTGCTATGGGTTGCGCGCGAGCCGGGAGAAATCGCGCATCAGCTCGCCGTCACGGAAGCCGCGGTGCGCGAAATCATCACCGGCGCGAAGAAGAAGATGCTCGCAGCGCGCATCGGCCGGCCTACTCCTTACATCGATACCTCGCTCTACACCGGCTGGAACGCGATGTTCGTCTCCGCCTATCTCGATGCCGCCCGCGTCTTGGGCCGCGAGGATTGCCGCGATTTCGCGCTGAAGACGCTCGAGCGCATCCTGCGCGAGGCGTGGCACGACGAGCGAGGCTTCGCGCACCGTTTCGGCGCGGCGGCATCCGACGGCTGGCTGCACGGCTCGCTCGACGATCAGGTGTTCACGATTATCGCGCTGCTCGATGCCTACGAGGCCACGCTCGACCCGCGCTGGATCGAGCACGCCGAACGCGCCATGCAAATCACTCTGAGCAAATACTTCGACGCGCAAGGCGGCGGCTTCTTCGACCGCTCGAGCGATGCGCCGCCACTCGGCGGCTTGGAAGTGCGCCGCAAGCCCTTTCAGGATTCGCCCACGCCCAGCGCCAACGCCGCAGCAGCCATCGCGCTCGACCGGCTCTACGGCTTCACCGGCAACTCGCTTTACCGCGAGCGTGCCGAGCAGACGCTGGAAGCCTTTGCGTCCGCCGTGCCGCAGTATGGGCTGTTTGCAGCAAGCTACGGCTTGGCCGCCGCGCTGCATGCGCGTCACGCAATTCAAGTAGTGATCACCGGCGCGACAGAAGACCCGGTGGCTGCCCAGCTCGAGCAGGCGGCCCACGGCGTCTATCGTTTCGGCAAAGCCGTGCTGCGTGTCACTCCGTCCGTGCCGGCGGATGCGTTGGCGCCCGCGCTGAGGCAAACTATTCCTCATCTGCACGCTGACGTGCCGCAGGCACTCGTCTGCGTGGAAAGCACCTGCCGCCCGCCCATCACCGACCCCGCGCAACTTGCCGCCACACTCGCTGGCATTTCCGGCGCCGCCTCGGCCATCGCCGGATAAGGTGGCGCAGCTTTCAGGCTGCTCTGTGGAGTGCGGCGGCTTGCCGCCGCTTTGTTTAGATCTCGTCGCACCGTCACATTGCTTCACCAATGTAAACAACGCGGGAGCAAGCTCCCGCACTCCAAGGAATGCGAGATGGCAGGTCAGGCATCGGCGGCAATTGCGAGCTTGCTCGATCGCTGCCCATGCAACAAAATTCTTCTCTGCCCGTATCTAGGGTAATGACGACGGTCGCGACGGAGAAATTGAGGACGATCAACTTTGGGATCAGGATCGATTTGGTCTGATTTGCTCCGCGGCTTGCTGGTCGCCGTGGCGCTTTTTCTTTTGTTTCGAGCACAGCGCTTCTGGTTCGTGCGTGCGTGGCGGCTTACGGCGCGCGCGCGCAACTCTGCATTGCGCCTGACGCTGCGCGCGGTGTGGTTTGCAGCGCTGGCCATCGTGGTTTGGCCCCTGGTGGTGTGGATGCTGGACCTGCCGCGGCTGCGCTATCCCTTTGTGCTGCTCGCGGTGTGGTTCGCGTCTGCGACGTTCTCCTGGCTGGGCGTACTGGCAGTGGCGGGCATCGAGCGCGCGTGGAACGGGCTTCGTGCGTGGCGCCGGCGCCGGTTTTCTTCTGGAGTGCGGGAGCTTGCTCCCGTTCTTCCTAGCGCGAGGCTTGCCTCGCGCGGTGCGGAATTCGGCGAAGGTTCAGGATTGGGGAGATTTTGGCGAACCCGCGCGAAGCAAGCTTCGCGCGATCAAAACGGCGGCAAGCCGCCGCACTCCATAGAAACGGCCGCCGAGCTTCTCCCCAATCCATCGCGGCGCTACTTGTTCCAGACCGCGGCTGCTGCAGTGGGTTTCGCGCCGTTTGCGGTTTCGCTTTACGGCTATTTCGGCGAGCGGCTGCGCTACGTGGTGGAGCGCGCGGAGGTGCCGATTCCCAATCTGCCCGCGGCGCTGGATGGCCTGCGCATCGCGCAGTTGAGCGACATCCATATTGGCCTCTACTTGCCGCGCGAGGAAGTCCGCCGGGTGGTCGAGATGACCAACGAGCTGGCGGCCGACCTCGCGGTGATTACCGGCGACTTCGTTACCAGAAACGGCGATCCGTTGGAGGACTGTGTCGAGGAGCTGGCGGCGCTGCGCGCGCCGCTCGGCGTGTGGGGCTGCAACGGCAACCACGAGATTTACGCGCGGTGCGAAGCGCGCGCCGCCTCACTCTTTCGCCAGGGTGGGATGCGCCTGCTGCGCGCAGAGAACGCTGAAGTTGTGCATCGCGGCCAGGCGCTGAACCTGATTGGCGTTGATTACCAGCGCACCCGCGCGATTGATGGCCCGCGGCGGCCGATGCTCGAAGGTATCGAACCGCTGATTCGGCGCGACGCGCCCAATATTCTGCTTTCGCACAATCCCAACGCGTTTCGCAAAGCCGCAGACCTCGGCATCGAGCTCACCCTCGCCGGCCACACCCACGGCGGCCAGGTGCAAGTGGAGATTCTCGACCACCACCTCAGCCCCGCGCGCTTCATGACCGACTTCGTCGCCGGCCTTTACCAAAAGAAAGTGGCTAGTGGCAAGTGGCTAGTGGCTGGTAAATCGACGTCATTGCATGACAGTGGAGGTCGGATGTCTGACGTCGGACGTCTGACCTCAGCCCATCTGTATGTGAATCGCGGAATCGGCACAGTGGGCACGCCGATTCGCGTCGGCTCGCCGCCGGAGATTACGTTGCTCACGCTGCGGCGCGCGTAGTCCCGCATCCGTTGTAACGCAATCCAGGAAAAATCGCGTAGAATCTGGCAGCTTTGCTTCCCGTTCGCTTGACGGCTTGGCCATTCTGCGCCTGCAAGCGATCGAGAGCCACAGGAGGGATCGTGGACTGGAT
>JBOGNS010000249.1:0-4685 GCA_050747305.1 Candidatus Acidiferrales bacterium
GAGTACAACCTGGCGCTCGGCGACCGGCGCGCGCAGGCGGTGAAGCAGTTCCTCGTCGGCCTGGGGATTTCCGCGGACCGGCTGGAAACCGTGAGCTGGGGGAAAGAGCGTCCGTTCTGCACCGCGAGCAACGAAGGCTGCTGGCAGGAGAACCGGCGCGGTCACTTCGTCAGGGCCAAGTAGCATCTAACTACCGTGGCCAATGAGCAGTGGGCGTTGGCCGGTGACGCTGCCGAGGAACCTGCCGGTGGCAGGCGTGGCTTGCGTCGCCGGCTTGCCGCCGGTCATCATGCAGGAAGCCTTGCGTGCGCTGCGCCCAACCCAGCCCACTGTGGAGGAGTTATGCGACTCAACCTAAACAATTCCCTAGCCAGAATTCTGGGCGTGGCGGCAGCGTTCGCGCTGCTGGCGGCGGCGGTGCCGGCGCAGAAAAAAGAAGTGTTGCAGTTGCAGCGCGACGTGCAATTGCTGACGCTGGCGCAGCGCGAGCTGCAGCGCAGCGTGGATGAGAAGCACGCCGTGCTGAAGACGCTCATCGAGCAGCAGATGGACGCCACCAGCAAGCTCAACACGGCGATCAGCGGGCTGCAGAAGAGCATGGAAGATGTGCAGGCCAACTCCGGCGCGCGCATCGATACCATGTCCACGCAAGTGCAGGCGCTGGCGGACAATTTCGAGGAAGTGAAAGTTCGCCTTGGGCGGATGTCGCAGCAGCTTTCCGACGCGCAGGCCGTGATTCAAAGCCTCGACGCGAAGGTTGCAGGTGGCGCGCCACCCATGAGTTCGGGCAACGGGGCTGCTCCTGCGCCCGGCGGAGGCGCTGCTGTCTCCGCGCCCTCGGCCGAAACCCTCTATTCCAACGCGCTGCGCGATTTCACCGGCGGCAAGTACGACCTCTCGCGGCAGGAGTTCGAAGACTACATCCGATTTTTCCCGGAGAGCGATTTGGCGTCGAATGCGCGCTTCTACATCGGCGAAATCAATTACGCGGAGAAGAAATATGCCGAGGCCATCCGCGATTACGATCAAGTGCTGGAGCGCTATCCGCGCAGCTTCAAGTTGGCCGACGCGCGGCTGAAAAAGGCGCTGGCGCTGCTGCAAATCGGGCAGAAGTCCAGCGCGCAACGCGAACTGCGCGAAGTGATCAGCCGGCATCCGGGCACGGAAGCGGAACGCCGCGCGCGGGCGGCGCTGCGGGAAATTTCCACGCCGAGCGGACAGTGACCAGTGGCCGGTGACCGGTGATCGGTGGTCAGTGAGCGGTTCCCCGAGAGTGCAACCTTCGCTTCAGATTCCGTGACGACGAGCGAACCGTGTTCCTTGCCGATGCTCCACAGGCTCTTCTCAGCCTTCCGATCGTCATCTCGAGGCCATTCCTGAACCGGCTGCGAAGTTTCGGATCCGAGTGGGAGTTAGGCTTCGGGCAAAAAGGACAGACAGGAGTGTCTGTCCTACTGTGGCTTGACCGGATTCGCTGAGTGTGTTTCCATTTGCTTCTCCAACGGCGTAAAAGAAACGAGGGGCGTATGTCTGTCAACAAAGTGATTCTGGTGGGGCGGCTGGGGCGCGACCCGGAAACGCGCTACACCTCAGGGGGCCAGGCGGTGTGCAATTTTTCGATGGCCACTGACCGCGCTTTCAAGGACCGCACCGGCCAGACGCAGAAGCAAACCGAGTGGCACAAAATTGTGACTTGGGGCAAGCTGGCGGAGATTTGCCAGCAGTACCTGAAGAAAGGGTCGCAGATTTTTATTGAAGGGCGCATCCAATCGCGCCAGTGGGACGACAAGGAAGGCAACAAGCGCACCAGCTTCGAAATTGTGGCCAACGAAATGCGTATGCTCGGCAGTAAGAGCGATGGCGGAGGGGCGGGCCGCGCCGCGCCCACTCACGAGGCCGGCGAGGCGCACGAGCCTGCGCCTTCTGAGGACTATCACGCGCCCGAGCCGCAGGTTTCCGACGAAGATATCCCGTTCTAGGACTCCCCGTAAAGCCGCTGCATACCGCTCGCGATCCGCTCGATTTGCAATCCTACTTCTCGGCGGCGTAAAGCCGCCCCTAACGCTTGGGCGATTTCAGGCGCACTTAGGCGCACAGCCAGGAGTGGCTGCGCTACTCGTATCTGAGGGCTTCGATGGGGTCGAGTTGTGCGGCTTTGCGCGCGGGGTAGTAGCCGAAGAAGACGCCGACACCGGCGGAGAAAAGCGCGGCGATGACGATGGCAGTGCCAGAGACCAGGGTGGGCCAGTTGAAAAGATTGGCAATCATGGCCGAGCCGGCGAGGCCGGCCACGATGCCCACCGAGCCGCCCATCATGCTGAGGGTGACGGCTTCGACGAGGAACTGCTGCTGTACGTCGTCTTCGGTGGCGCCAACGGCCATGCGCACGCCGATCTCGCGGGTGCGCTCGGTGACCGATACGAGCATGATGTTCATGATGCCGATGCCGCCGACCAGCAGCGACACGGAGGCGACCGAGCCGAGCAGCAGCGTCATCACGCGCTGCGTCTGGCTGGCGATGTCGGCGACTTCCGATTGCGTGCTGACGAAGAAGTCGGCTTCTTCGGCATTGCGGATGCGGTGGCGCTCCATCAGCAGCGCTTCAATCTGCGGCACGGAATTCTGCGCGGCTTCGCTGGAGAGCGCGGAAGCGTTGATGTAATGCAGCCAGGTGATGCCGGCGAGCTTGCGCTGCACGGTGGTGTAAGGCGCGAGGATGCGGTCGTCCTGATCGTCGCCGGTAGCGGATTGGCCGCGTGCTTCCAGCACGCCGGTGACGCGGAAGGGCATTTCGCGCAGGCGGATGGTCTTGCCGATGGGGTCTTCGTTGGGAAAGAGGATGCGCGCGACGGTCTGGCCGAGCACGCATACGTTGGCCGCAGCGGTGACTTCCTCGTCGCTGAAATTCGACCCGGCCACCACGTTCCAGCGGCGAATGGCGAAGTAAACGCCGTTGGTGCCCTCGACGCGCGTATTCCAATTCTGATTCTGATACACCACCTGGGTGCGGGTGAACACCACCGGCGCAGCCTGGGTGATCAGCGGCACCTCGCGCAGGATGGCGTGCATGTCTTCGATGGTCAGCGTCTTCACGCCGTAATAGCCCATGCGCGACCCGCCCGGGCGGTTGCTGCCGGCGGAGATGAACACCGCGTTGGTACCCATGCCTTCGATGCCCTGCTGGATGAGATACTCCGCGCCCTGCCCGATGCTGACGGTGGCGATCACGGCGCCCACGCCGATGATGATGCCCAGCATGGTGAGCGAGGAGCGCATTTTGTTGCGGGCCAGCGCGCGCAGCGCGAGTTGTAGTGTGCTCCAGAAGTCCATAGCTTAAGTTCCTTTTGCGATGGAAACGCGGACCAGTCTACAGTCAACAGCTTACAGTCCAGTGCAAACAGAAAGGAAACTGTCGACTGTGAGCTGTAAGCTGTCGGCTGACCTCCCATCTAGGCCTCCTGCTCCAGCGCTTCCTCTTCGGCGTCTTCATCACCCACACTTTTCATGGTGGGGAGGATGTTGCGAGCCAGCAGGCGCTCGCGCACCGGGACGTCGCGGCGCAGCTTGCCGTCGCGAAACTCGAGGCTGCGCTTGGCGTAGTTGGCGATATCGTGTTCGTGCGTGACCAGGATCACCGTCATGCCGTGCTCCCCGTTGAGGCGCTGGAAAATGTCCATTACCTCGACGCTAGTGCGGCTGTCGAGGTTGCCGGTCGGCTCATCCGCCAGCAGGATGGAAGGATGGTTGACCAGCGCGCGCGCGATGGCTACGCGCTGCTGCTGGCCGCCGGAAAGCTGGCTGGGGTGATGATGCGCGCGGTCCGCCAAGCCGACTTGCTCGAGGGCCTGCTGCGCGCGTTCCCTTCTCTGCTCCGGCGGGAGGCCGGCGTAGATGGTGGGCAGCTCAACATTCTCGAGCGCAGAAGTGCGCGAGAGCAGGT
Source organism: Candidatus Acidiferrales bacterium (assembly GCA_050747305.1). GTDB lineage: Bacteria > Acidobacteriota > Terriglobia > Acidiferrales > UBA7541 > JBOGNS01. The sequence goes on from JBOGNS010000249.1 coordinate 3,941, forward strand.
TGAATTGCTGAAACACGAAGCCGATTTTGGTGTTGCGGATCTTGGCCAGCTCCACCTTGGTCATGTTGGTGACGTCCACGCCATCGAGCAGGTAGGCGCCGCGCGAAGGGCGATCGAGGCAGCCGATGATATTCATCAGCGTGGACTTGCCGGAGCCGGAGGCGCCCATCACCGCGACCATTTCACCTTCTTGAATTTCCAGCGAAACGCCACGCAGCGCGTGCACCTTCACTTCGCCCAGGTCATAGGTCTTATGGACTTGCTCCAGCCGGATGACCGCGCCAGCGCTGCGGCTGGGCATGGGTGTCACTGTCGAAGAACGCTGTTCGTGCATTGTGGTTGTGAATGGCATGGTGTGCTTTGCAGCCCGTGCAGGCCAAGCAAAACTGCACAGGCTGGAAGCCTGTGCTACATGCGGCGCATCAGGCGGTTCGCTCCCCGTTCGTTGCCTTGGCCGCCGTTACTTTGCGCGGAGCGTCCGCTGGACTGGCCGATCACCAGCTCCATGCCCGCTTCAATCTTGCCGTCCTTGAGCTCGGTGAAGGTGAAGTCGGTGACGCCGACCTTGACGGCGATGGGCACAAGGTTTTTCGAGGAGTCCAGCGCCCACACTACGCCGTTATCCTGACGCTGGCTCGAGTTCATGCGGCGCGGCCGCTGGCCTTCGCCGTCGACTCCGCCGCCCGGGCCGCCACGCCCGCCGCCCTGACCTCGGCGAAACCCGCCGCCTTGGCCCCCACCGCCC
>JBOGNS010000250.1:0-4799 GCA_050747305.1 Candidatus Acidiferrales bacterium
ACGAAGCCGTTGCCCTCGCTTTGCAGAAAGCTTGGATAGCCTCATGCGTTATGTGACGCCCAACGTTGGAGTTCACCCGCGGGCGACAGGCGGCGAAGCCGGCTGGCGAACGTCGGGTGCAACGACGGGTTAGCGAAGTAATCGGCCTGCTTCCGCAAATCGTGCCGAAGAAACACGCGGGGCCGTGGCTGTGGCAAGGTGGAACGCGGCGCCGGGGAAGACCGAAGCAGCAATGGTGCACATTGCCCGCGGGTTAGCGTGGTCGTGGGCTGCGTCATCGACATTGGTGAATCGGCGCGCGGGCGCTCGGCCTGTGCGTCGATATCCCGTTTGAGAGAGTGATCAAGACGACGTACCCGATCCGGCGCCACGTTCCACAACCAATGATGGAGCACGCCATGGCGCAACGCAATCGGGCCTTTGGTCGAGCCGGCCTGAGTCTGACCCACCCCAATGCTGCCGGCATCGACATCGGCAGCGCCTCGCACTTCGTGGCCGTGCCGCCCGACAGGGACGAGGAGCCGGTGCGCGAGTTCGCCAGCTTCACCGCCGACCTCGAGCGGCTGGCCGACTGGCTCGCCGAGTGTGGCGTGGACACCGTGGCGATGGAGTCCACCGGCGTGTACTGGATACCGCTGTTCGAGTTGCTCGACGCACGCGGCTTCAAGGTGCTGCTGGTCAACGCGCGGCACGTCAAGAATGTCTCCGGCCGCAAGAGCGACGTGCTGGACTGCCAGTGGCTGCAGCAGCTCATGAGCTACGGGCTGCTGCGCGGCGCGTTTCGCCCGGCCGACGGGGTGTGCGCGCTGCGTTCACTGTCGCGCCAGCGCGCCATGCTGCTGCGCTCGCAGGCGCGCTGCGTGCAGCACATGCAGAAGGCGCTCGTGCAGATGAACATCCAGCTGGCCAACGTCATCTCCGACGTGGCCGGCGAGACGGGGCAGAGGATCCTGCGCGCCATCGTCGCCGGCGAGCGTGACGGCCATGTCCTGGCGGCGATGAAGAACGTGCGCATTCATGCCGGTGCCGAGGAGATCGCCAAGAGTCTGCAGGGCACCTGGCGCGCCGAGCACCTGTTCGCGTTGAAGCAGGCGCTGGAGGCCTTCGACTTCTGCGGCACGCAGCTCGCGCAGTGCGACGCCGAAATCGAGGCCCAGTTGCAACGCCTGCGCACTCACGACGGCGAACCCGCCAAGGGCAAGAAGCGAGCCCGCGCGCGCAACGCGCCGAAGTTTGAGCTGCGCACCCGACTGTTCCAGATGTGCGGGGTGGACTTGACCCGCATCGACGGCGTCGACGTGACCACCGCGCTGGTGGTGGTCTCGGAGGTCGGGGCCGACATGTCGCGCTTTGCGAGCGACAAGCACTTCGCGTCGTGGCTGGGCCTGTGCCCGGGCACCAAGATCACCGGCAGCAAAGTGATGAGCGGCAAAACCCGCCGCGTGGCCAACCGCGCGGCGCAGGCCCTGCGGCTGGCCGCCGCGGCGCTGCGCTCGAGCCAATCGGCGCTGGGCGCGTACTTCCGCCGGCTGTGCTCACGCATGGATAAAGCCAAAGCCGTGACCGCTGCCGCGCACAAGCTCGCGCGGCTGATCTACGCGATGCTGACCAAGGGCCAGGAATACACCGACCAGGGCCAGGACTACTACGAGGAGCGCTACCGCCAACGCGTGCTGCTCAACCTGTCGCGGCGCGCTCAGCAACTGGGCATGAAGGTCGTCGCCATCGAGCAGCCGGCATGAACCCCGCGTTGCGCATCAGTCACTTGGAAGGTGTTTCTTGAGAGAGCGCTTTCTGATAGATGGATACATTTTCGCCGTTGTATCTGACGCGCTCCATGAGTTCCCACCCATTGCGCTTCAACAGACCGATTGCGGTGCTCGTTCCACAATAGATCGTGGAGTAGCCGAGATCTCTTGCGGCGTCTTCTAGGGCGCTGACTAAACTCGCACCGATGCCCCTGCGGCGGAACCTCGGGGTGACCAAACCGGCTGCCGCCCAAGGACGAAGGTGTGTGTGCGTGCCGATGGAGTCAGGCTTGAGCGCAGCGATGCCGCAAAGCCGGCCTTCACAAAATGCGACCAGGCCGACCGGCAATTTCTCGCGACTCGAATAGGCGATGAGATCCTGCTCAGCGTCTCCGGGGCCGGTTGGCCCGTAGTAGTCCGCCCACTCAGTCTCGAACCACTCCTTCAGCACAGGCACAGCTTCGGGGTGGTCTGCTAAATAGGCGATACGCAAGCTACTACGCGCGACCACACCTAGCGCTCTAACGGATGGCCGCTAAGCTGCGGCCGCCGATGATCCTACCAGGGTTCGTGTCGAGCACGGCCGCCCGCGTGGCCGAACCCCCCGGCCGACAGCTTCAGCAGCTTGTTGGGCGGCGAGCTCCTGGGCGAGCTAGGTGCTCGTTCACGAAATCGAAGGGAGTGTCCCAGTTCCACCAGTCATCGAATAGAAGGCTCCGAAAACGGCTCGACGGGTCCCGGTAGAGGAATCGGAGCATGACATCATCGCGCTTGCGGAGGACGAACCGAAGCCAGAAGCCGAGGAAACCCTTGATTTCTGAGGAGTAGCTCGAGTCTAGGACGTAGCGATCTTGGTCCGGCTGGAGGACGAGCTGGTCGTTGTGGAAGTAGACGAAGAACCTACGGCCCCGGTACTCCTCCCAGTGAGCATGCGGACAACTGGAATCCCACTCCCAATCGCCGGGCTGAGCAAATTCCCGCAAGACATTGCCAGTGCTCGGATCGATTTCGATGATCACGAGGGGCTTCGAAGTGTCGTAACGGCTCAGAAACACTTCTCGCCGCCCAACGCCCGCGCTCAGGGGCCCGAGCGCAGCGAGGGTCCCGCTGGAGCGCGTGGTTAGGCATTACCCTCACTTTGGAAATTAGACCGCCCACGAGCCCATGATGTCATAAGCGGTGAACTTTCTTTCCAGCAAACCGCAACTGCGAGCGACAGTGCGCCAAGGCTCGATGTGCGGAGCTGTAAGGTGTTGCGCAAGGCTCTTGCGATCGGGCCACAACTCCGAGAAGCGTATAAGTCCGAGGTCGAACGGATCTTCCGCGACGTCGTATGCGATGCACCCATCATTTAGGTACGTAGCTTCAACCAGCTTTCGTAAGTGAGGCAGTACCTCCGCCACCTTGTCAGGGGGGAATCTGAGAGTTCCAAAGACAGCTACTGTCGGTTGCATCGAGATATCTCCGCGGCTCAGGGTACAACAAGCTGAGATTCTGTAATGCCTAACGCTCGCGTTGAGCGGCGGCCGACGAGCGTAGCGAGGAGGGCACCGCAAGCAAGCGAAGCGCGCTTGCGGCCGTCCGCTCGAATGATGGGATGGACTCCCCCCGGCTTTTCGGCATCATCGTGCCAGCTGGCCTCATGTGGTGTGGGGTGTCAGCGCTCAACCGAGGAGAGTCCGACATGAATGCTACCGCCGCTTTGCCTGTCGTGAGCGTCGATCTCGCCAAGTCCGTCTTCCAGCTCGCGGTCGCCGATAGTGCCTGGCGCGTGATCGGGCAGCAGCGTCTCACGCGCACCCAGTTCGAGCGCTGGTTCGCCAACCGCGCCGTCGGTCTGGTGATCATGGAAGCCTGCGGCAGCGCGCACCATTGGGGCCGTTGGCTGAACGCACTCGGCATCGAGGTCCGGCTGCTGCCGGCGGCCTACGTGCGCGCCTACGTGAAGCGCAACAAGACCGACAGCGCCGACGCGTGCGCGCTACTCGAAGCCGCACGTTGCGCCGACATTGCGCCGGTGCGCGTGAAATCGCTCGAGCAGCAGGCCCTGCAGGGGTTGCATCGCACCCGCTCGCTGTGGATGGCCACACGCACCAGTCGTATCAACGCCCTGCGCGGGTTTTGCCGCGAGTTCGGGATCGCAATCGCGCAGGGCAGCCGCCTCGGGGTCGAGCAGATCGGCCGGGTGCTGGCCGATCCGCATTCGGCCGTGCCCACGCTCATCCGCGAGACGATGAAGCTGCTGGTAGAGGAGATCCGGCTGCTGGAGACGCGCATCAGCCAGCTCGAGCGCGAACTCACCGTGCTTGCTCGCCAATCGCCTGCGTGCACGACGCTGTTGACAATCCCCGGCGTAGGCTTGCTCACCGCCACCGCGATGGTCGCAGCCACCAGCGGCAACGTGCAGCATTTTCGCGATGCGCGGCACTTCGCCTCCTGGTTCGGCCTGACGCCCAAGGAATACTCATCAGGCAGCTCGCGTCATCTGGGGCGCATCTCCAAGCGCGGGGATCGCTACTTGCGCATGCTGCTCACCCATGGGGCGCGTGCGGTACTGCGCGCAGCCAGCGTGGCCGCGCAGGCCGGCCGCGGCGTCGATGGCCTGCGCCGCTGGGCCCTCGCCGTGCAGGCGCGCTCGAACCACAACAAGGCGACCTGCGCGCTCGCCAACAAGCTGGCGAGGATCTGCTATGCGACGCTGCGCGACGCCGAACCCTACGGACAGCCGGCTGCGCGGCCAAAAAAGAAACTCGAACGCACTGCCTTTGCGTTGCCTGCCTGAGACCGCCTCACGACCACGCAGACCTGCCCTGAGCCTTGCTTAGAGATCGATCGCCCATCATGGCAAACCGGGTCGCCCCCACACCGCCTGACGCCGATAACCCTGCCGGCAGCTTCACGCTTGCCGCTTGCAACGATTGGCGCGCCGGTGCTCGCAGATTCCATGTCGGCACGGGCCGCACAGAGCCCACTCACGATGCCGGATATACGACTGCAGGCTCATCCCGTCGCCAGAGCTATCAATCGGTCTCTTTCTTCTTGGGGGGAGTC
>JBOGNS010000251.1:0-16867 GCA_050747305.1 Candidatus Acidiferrales bacterium
GTGCTGTTCGGCATTGCGGCGTACCTGTTGATCCAAAGCTTTGAGTCGGTGCTGGAAATGTCGCGCTATGCCTATACGGTGTATGGCGCGGGGATCACGCCGGCGGTGCTGGCGGCGTTTTTGTGGCGGCGGGTGACCACGGCGGGCGGCGTGGCTTCGATTCTGCTTGGCACTGGCGTGACGGTGGGCTGGGAGATGGCCACACAGCAAGCCGGCGGGCCGCCGCTGGGCATTCCCACGTTTTATCCAGCGATTGTGGCGTCAGTGGGCGCGCTGGTGCTGGTCAGCCTCGCGACGCAGCGGGAGCCGGAAACCAAGTGGGGGAAGTTCTTTGACTGAGCGACATAAAAGAAAAACGCAGATGGACGCAGATGGAGCAGATGAACGCAGATAGGGCATGTTGGGGGTTGAAGTCAGATTCCCTCATCGCTCCCGTCCCGCAACTTCGGGAGAGGACTTCCTCGGAAGGACAGCACTTTTGCTTTTCAATGAAGGATGGTTCAGGGGGGTAGTCGTGAAGCGCATTCTTCTTGTGGGCGTATTCGCGGCGGCGGTGTGCGCCGCGGGGACGGTGGTAGCGGCGCAGGCGCCGCCGTTGCTGCCGGAGGCGACGGTGGCGGCGCTGGAGCAGGAGCTGAGCGGCGAAAAGGCGAAGCTTAATCTGGAGTTTGTGTCGCGGCAGCATCGCACGCGCGGGTCGCGGCCGTTTCGCGCGGCGGCGGATTACATCGTGGCGCAAGCCAAAGCGTATGGCCTGAGCGACGGGCAGGTGCTCGAGTTTCCGGCGGACGGGAAGATTTTCTACGGCACGCAGCGCTCGCGGCCCGGGTGGGATGCGGAGTTTGCGGAGTTGTGGGAGTTGCGCGAGATGGATGGCAAGTGGCAGCGCGCCACGCGCTACGCCAGTTGGGACGCCATGCCCATCACGCTGGCGCAGGATAGCGAGAGCGCCGAAGTCACTGCGGATTTGGTGGACGTGGGCGCCGGCACGGCTGACGCGGACTACGCGGGCAAAGATGTGCGCGGCAAGATTGTGCTGACCTCCCAGCAGCCGGGCGCGATTGCGGAGCTTGCGGTGGGGAAGTATGGCGCCGCAGGCATCGTGAGCTACGCGCAGAACCAGCGCACCGCGTGGTGGGGCGAAGACGAGAACCTGGTGCGCTGGGGGCACCTGGAGACGTTCGCGCCGGTGAAGACGTTTGCCTTCATGGTGTCGCTGAAGCAGGCGCGGCAATTTCAGCAGCGACTGCGGCGCGGCGAGCGCATTCGGCTGGAGGCCATGGTGCGCGCGGGCGCGAAGCCGGGCGCGTACAGCATCGGCACGGCGACGATTCCGGGAAGCGATGCGCAACTGAAGGAGCAGGAAATCGTGTTCAGTTGCCACCTGGATCATCCACGGCCCGGCGCCAACGACAACGCCAGCGGTTGCGTGACGATTCTGGAAGTGGCGCGCGCGCTGGCCAAGCTGATTCGCGAAAAGCGCATTGCTCCGCCGAAGCGCACCATTCGCTTCGTGTGGCCGCCGGAAATCGAAGGTACGGTCACGCTGCTGAACGCGCGGCTGGACATCGCGGCGCGCATCAAGGCTGCGGTACACATGGATATGGTGGGCGGAGGGCCGGAGACCAAAGCGGTGTTTCACGTGACGCGCGGGCCGATGAGCTTGCCGTCGTTTGTGTTCGATGTGGCCGATGCGTTCGCGGAATTTGTGAACGAGCAGTCGTATCAGTTTGCGGCCACGGGACAGGCGAAGTATCCGTTCGTGGCGCCGGAGGGCGGCAAGGAGCCGCTGCGCGCCATGCTGACGCCGTTTACCAGCGGCAGCGACCATCAGGTATACATGGATAGCTCGTGGCGCATTCCCGCTGTCTATCTGAACGATTGGCCGGACCGCTACATCCACACCAATGCGGATACTGCTGCGATGATTGATCCCACCAAGCTGAAGCGCGCGGCGTTCATCGGCGCGGCGACCGGCTATTTCTTGGCGCAAATGGGTCCAAACGAAGCTGCTGATCTCCTGACGGCCATAGAGCTTGGGGCGATTCGGCGCTGGAAGAGGATTCAAAGTCGTTTTTCGCAGTTCCCTCCACGGGAGCTGTGGGACTACAAGCGGTTCCATGCTGATTACAACCGCTCGGTAGTGGCGTCCATCCACGAATTTGCGCCGCTCACAGCCCAGCAATTCGACTCGACGGTGGTGTCCTTGGGTAGGCTACCCGGCGGCCTGCCTGTTGGCACTGGCATTTTTGTTGGACTACCGCTCGTCTTTGAGCGCACCCCCGAACTCAAAGGGCCGATGTCGGTGTTTGGGTACGACTATTTCGAGGACAAGTTGGGCGTGGATAACGCACGCAAAGTGCGGCTGTTGAGGTACCGCGGGTTGTGGGGAGACGGCGGCGATTATGCATATGAGGTGTTGAATTTTGTGGATGGCAAGCGCACGGCGCAGGAGATTCGGGATGCCGTGTCGGCGGAGTTTGGGCCGGTGGCGCTGGAGTTGGTGGTGGAGTATTTGCGGGCGTTGGAGAAGATCGGAGTTGTGAAGGTGAAAGAGTGAAAAAGTGAAAGAGTCAAAGCGCGATGTGAGCGGTTCGCGAGTGGCATGACCAGCGTGTTAGCATGAGCGGACGATTGGAATTGAATGGTATTGGTCACCCAATGGGGCAGGCACAGGGGCCTGCCCCTACGGGTTAGATGGATTCCAAGTCTATGCCAGCAGCGACGATGAAGGCGTTACGCAAAGCGCGCCCGGAGCAGGGCGCGACACTGGAATCGGTGGCCATTCCCTCGATTGGGCCGCGCGACGTGCTGGTGCGCGTGCGCGCCGCTTCCATCTGCGGCACGGACCTGCACATCTATGGATGGGATCGCTGGTCGCAATCGCGCATCAAGCCGCCCATGACCTTCGGGCACGAATTCTGCGGCCACATCGAGAAGCTGGGGTCGGAAGTGGAAGGGCCGCGCGCGGGCGAATTCGTGAGCGCGGAGATGCACGTCAACTGCGGCCATTGCTACCAGTGCCGCGTCGGCCAGCCGCACATCTGCCAGAACCTGAAAATTATCGGCATTGACCGCGACGGCTGCTTCGCCGAATTCGTAGCTATCCCCGCGAGCAACATCTGGAAAATTGACCCGGCGATTCCAGAGCGCTACGCGGCAATCATGGACCCGCTGGGCAACGCGGTTCACACCGTGCTGGCAGGCTCGATCACCGGGCAGACCGTAGCGGTCACCGGCTGCGGCCCAATCGGGCTGATGGCGATTGCGGTGGCCAAGGCGTGCGGCTGCTCCACCCTTTTCGCCACAGAAGTGAACCCACACCGGCTGAAGCTGGCGCGACGCATGGGCGCGGACATGGCGCTGAATCCGCAGGATGGCGACGCAGTGAAGGCGGTACGCGCGGCGACCGGCGGCACCGGCGTGGACGTTCTGCTGGAGATGAGCGGGCAGGACGCCGCGATTCGCCAGGGCTTTCAGATGCTTCGGCTGGGCGGGCGTGCGTCGTTGCTGGGGCTGCCGAGCCGGCCGGTGACGCTCGATTTGGTTGATGACATTATCTTTAAGGGCGCGACGGTGCATGGCATCTACGGCCGGAAGATGTATGAAACCTGGATTCAGATGACGGAACTGCTGCGCCACAAGCGGCTGGACCTTGAGCCACTTTTCAGCGAGCGCCTGCCTCTGGAGCGATACGCGCAAGCCTTTTCTTTACTGACGAATGGAGCGGGCAGCAAGGTGCTTTTCTATCCCGGCTGAGCGAGGGTTTCACGTGCCTCGTGGCGAGACTTGACCCGGTATGAATGTGTTTGCGGCTCTTCGCAAGCCCCGCTGCTCCCCCGGCGGGGCTTGTTGTTTTTGCGGGGCATTGGCTCGTCTACTTCCACGCGCATCGAACTCTGTCCGTTTGCCTCCAGGGCTTGGCCTATAATTGTCGGGCGTGTTTTGTGCGGCCTCGCAGACCGTTGTCTGGTTCGCGCAACCGCTCCCATTAGGAGGCTTAGCCGTGACCACCTCGACCCGCCCTCAGCTTGCTTACTTGCGCCAGACGCTCGACGATCTCAAATCGAAACAGCTTTACTTCCGCTTGCGCGTGCTGGAGGGGCCTCAGGGGCCGCTGGCGCAGTTTGACGGCAAGCCGGTCATCAACCTCAGCTCCAACAACTACCTGGGATTGAATACGCATCGCGCGCTGCGCAAGCCGGCCGTGGATGCCGTGCGCGCGTTTGGCGTAGGCTCCGGCGCGGTGCGCACGATTGCCGGCACCATGAAAATGCACATGGAACTCGAGGAGCAGATCGCGAAGTTCAAAGACACCGAGGCGTGCGTGGTGTTCCAATCGGGATTCGCGGCTAATGCGGGGACGGTTTCAGCGATTCTGGGCAAAGAAGACCTGATTATTTCCGACGAACTGAACCACGCGTCGATCATCGATGGCTGCCGGCTTTCGCGTGCAACGATCAAAGTGTTCCAGCACAAAGACGTGGCGGATTGCGAGCGCATCTGCCAGGAAACGCAGAACTGGCCGGGGCGCAAGCTGCTGATCACCGACGGCGTGTTCTCCATGGATGGCGACATCGCGCCGCTGCCGCAGTTGTGCGATCTGGCGGAGAAGTACAACTGCATGATGATGGTGGATGATGCGCACGCGTCGGGCGTACTGGGGCGCGGCGGCCGCGGCACGGTGGACCATCTCGGGTGCCATGGGCGCGTGGACATTCAAGTCGGCACGCTGAGCAAGGCGATTGGCTCGCTCGGCGGTTACGTGTGCGGCTCGCGCGACTTGATCGAGTTTCTCTACCACCGCGCGCGGCCATTTCTGTTTTCCACGTCACATCCGCCCTCGGTGACGGCCACCTGCCAGGCGGCCTTTCAATTGCTGGATTCAAGCGACGGAGAAAAGCTCATCAAGAAACTGTGGGCCAACACCAAATTCTTCAAGCGCGGGCTGAAGCGCGCCGGCTTCAAAACCGGCATGAGCGAGACGCCCATCACTCCCATCATGGTCGGCGACGCCGGTAAAGCCTTCGACTTCTCGCGCCGGCTGTTCGAGCGCGGGGTATTCGCGTCGGCCGTCGGTTTCCCCACCGTAGCCGAAGGCAAAGCCCGCCTGCGCACCATCGTCACCGCCACCCACAAGCGCGCAGACCTGCAAACCGCCCTTGAAACGCTAACCGCCACCGCCCGTGAAATGGTAATCGTGTAAGGACTCAGAACGCAGAACAAGATCATTGGGGCCGGGATGCAGACGATGCCCCGGTCCGAATCCCTAAAGGTCGGACCAACCGACTGTGAACGGCGCACAGGTTAGATTTTCCGTGGGGCGGTTTTTTTTTCACCGTCCAGCCGGGCAGGCCGGCACTCGCAACCGGCGTTTAACCAATCAGATACATAAGGCAGCCGCGAGGCACCGAACATGCATCCAAAAGCCTATGCCGCGTTAGTGCTGTTTTCTCGGGGGTGTCGAATGCTAAGTAGTCAAAGAGCGCTGGTTCTGCTCGTATGTCTGGTCTTGGTGATCGCCGCCTGTGGTGGCGGTCCGCCGTCAAATCCGCAACCGCCGCCGGGTGCGCAAACCGCGCCGGTCAGCGTGACCATCCGCGATACGCCGCCGGTTGGGGTGACGATTCTCTCCTTCGAGATCACCGTGAGCAGCGCAGTTTTGCAACCGGGCAACGTGCAGCTCGTGACGAGCCCGATTGAAGTCGAAATCAAACAATTGGAAATCGAAACCGATCTGCTGAGCACGATCAACGTGCCGGCCGGCACTTACACAAGCATCGCCATCACCTTCACCAATCCGGAAATCACGATTCGTAACGACGCCGGGTTGAGCCTGCCGGGATGCGCCACCGTCGGGGCCATTTGCGAGTTCCGGCCGGGGGGCATGGCGACGGTGACCTACTCCGGCCAGCCCTTCCCTCTGAACGTGATGGCGAATTCGCCGCTGAATTTGCTGATTGACGTGAATCTTGCCACGGTGATTTCGAACGCCCTGGGCGTGGACTTCACGCAGCCAGGCGGAGTGACCGTGAGCGTGGTGCCTGCCGTGCTGGGCGTGTTCGATGAAATCGAAGACGTGGCCGGCCGCGTGACGGCCCTGGATGCCGCAAACAATCGCTTCACGCTTCAGGTTTCGCCGACCGTTTCCCTGGACGTGTCGGTGAATGCCGGGACGGAATTCGAGGATTTTGACGACATCGGTTGCGCCACGGCCAATCTGGCGTGCGTGGCCGTGAACCAACTCGTGGAAGTGGACCTTGAGCTGATGGCCGGAGGCGCGCTGGTGGCGGAGGAAGTGGAGCTGCTGGATAACGACAACGAGGAAGAGCTGGAAGGCGTGATCGTGGATGCCAGCACTCTCCCCGCATCGTTCACCATGGTGCTGCTGGAGGAGATTATCGACGTGCCGGGGATTGACGTCGGCCTCCCGGTGCAGGTGAACATCCTGCCGAACCCACGCTTCCGCATTGATGACGACGATTTGGATACCACCGGATTGCAGTTTGCGACGACTTCCGACCTGATCGTCGGCCAGCGGGTGGAAGTGGAGAAGCAAACGGCGCTTTCCGGCGCCACGCCCCCGGCGTTCGACACCGACCGCATCAAGCTGAAAGACAGCCGGTTTACCGCAAGGGTACAGTCGGTAAGCGTGGCCAACAGTTCGTTCGTGGTCGACAACCTACCCGGGCTATTTACAGCCAACGGAGTGACAGCAATAGAGGTGCGCATCACTGCGGCTGAGACGGAGTTTGAGGATGTTTCGGGGCTGGCCGCGTTAACTGCGGGTGACACCGTGTCGTTGCGCGGCCTTCTATTCCGCAACGTCGCCAACACCGCAATGCCGATCCTGGCGGCGGAGAAGGTGCGCCGCCGCTAGATTCGGTTCAGCAAAAAAACTTCGGGCCGGGGATGCGGACAACGCCCCGGCCCGAATCGTTTTCACCTCCGGCCGCTAACCAACTGACTGCGTTGCCGGCGCGGCGATACTGGGCTTCCAGCGCAGCCGCTCATACAACGCTAAGGTGACAGCACCTAGCCCCCATGCCGCCACGATGATCGACAAAAGCAGCCACCAGGCGCCCCCGGGGAGCAAAATCGCGCGCACGGCTTCGATTCCGTGGATGACGGCCAGCCCCAGCGCCATGCGGCCAAACATCGCGCCGCGGGTGCTGGCCGCGCCGAGCAGCATTTCCCCGATGGCCCCGCCCACATAGACTTGCGAGGCGTAGAGCAGGATCATCCACAGCACGAAGCTGATCATTCCAATGGCTAGTCCAACCAGGGTGATGCAGGCGATCACCGCGGCGACAGGCACAACGAGAAGCACTAAGATGCCGATCAACGCGCCCGCGCGGCGTCCGGCATGGGTGACTTGCCGGAATCCGGTGAGGGACGCAAGCATCAGCAACGTGCCCAGCGCCAGCGCGGCCGCGTAGCCTAGCACCAGGTCCCAATAGAAATCGAATGACCGGTATTTTGGTTTCCTCTCCGGCACAACTTTTTGCAGCGGGCTGGCGAGTTTGGCGCCCGGCTCGACGGTAGGTTCCCTGCGGCCCTTATACACCGCCTTGCCCTGCACCTCCGCAGTGGAGCCGATGGTGAGGTGCTGGCCGTCCATGCTGAAATCGCCGCCGACGAAGCCGTCCAGTGACAGGGTGGCTGCGTGCGCCATCACGTCGCGGCCCACGCGCCCATCCAGATCGATGGTCTTGCCAAAGAGCAGTGCGCCGTTGCCGATTTGCGACTGGTCACTGACGCGGAGATCTTCGGTAAAGAGCATCAGGCTGCGCGCGATTCGCCCGGTAATCTCTGAAGACTTGGTGAAAGAGCGGACGTCGCCTTCTACCGTGCCGCTGAGGGTGAGACGGCTAGTGAACACAATAACGTCGCCGGTGACCGTGCCTTCGATGGTGACACTTTCGCAGAAGGCAATCACGTCGCCTTGCACGGTGCCTTCGATTTCCAGTTGGCGGCCCGCAAAGATCAGGTCGTTGTTCAGCGTCTCACCGGCGCCCAGCTTGTAGCGTTCGCCTTTCTTCACTTCGGCTGCGCTGGCTCCTTGTGGCATCGCGAGCATCAGCAGGAACGCGCCGAGCACCACCGTGACGGGCGAGAGATGGCGGCGCTTGCGCCACAAGAGGTAAAGCACAGGCGCGCTGAGGGTGATGGTCGCCAGCGCTTGTAGCACCGTGGTCATTTCGCTCCAACCCTTCCAGAACACTCCGCTGAAGAAAAGCATAGCCAGAATATTTCCTCCGCCGAACCCGGCTTTACTCAAGTTGTCCTGCCACGGTTCGATAATTTGGTTCCAGACCGTAAATGCACCGAGTGCCGCGAATCCCAGAGTAATGAGCCAGCCCCACGGCACGCCTTCGCGGCCGGGCGGCGCGAGCAGCCGCGCGGGCACGCTTTCTTCTTCTTCCACCATGGCCTGATGGAGCAGCGCCGATTCGCGCTGCAGCGCGGCGAGCAAGGCGCGGCACGGCGTACACGAGCGCAAGTGCAGCTCGAGTTCCCTTGCCTTCAGGCTTTCGAGCTGCCCGTCCAGATAGAGCAGGCAGCTCATTTCGTCGAAGTGCATCATAACCGTCCTCGCGTGTTTCCCGCCGTGAAAGCGCGGGGCCGGCAAGATGCCGGCGGTACGGTTCATGCCGAACCCGGCGCCGTGCCCAGCGCGCGCGATGCGCGTCCCGTGAGCGCGTCGCGCAATTGATGGCGCGCCCGCAACAGCAGCACGCCCACAAACGCGCGGCGCACGCCGAGCGTGTCGGCGATTTCGTCGTAGCTCATATCGGAAAAATAGCGCAGCACCAGCGCCATGCGCGCGCGCTGCGGCAGCCGGTCGAGCGCGTTGCGCACTTCGGCGCCGCTGCGCTCGGTGATGAGCTGGTCGAGCTGGCTGGGGTCGGGATGCTCAAGCGGCATCGTCTCCACGCCTTCGGTTTCCAAGTCCTGGCGAATTTTGCGGCGGCGCAGCAGGTCCCAGCAATGGTTGGCGGCCACTTTATACAGCCACGCGCCAAAGGGGCGCTGGGAGTCATACTGCCCGAGTTTTTCCTGCACCTTCAAGAAAATCTCCGTGGTGGCGTCTTCCGCATCTTCGCGCGTCGGCATGGTACGCCGGCAGAAGCGGAAAATTGCCGCCGCGTGCTGGCGATAGATTTCGCCCCAGGCCTCGCCGTCGCCGGCCCGCGCTTTGGCGATGGTCTCGGCAAGGCCGGCCCCGCCCACGCCCTCAGTCCGCTTGACCGCATCCACCATATATCTACGCACTTACCCAGCAGAATCTTTCACTTCCCGTAGCGCCGCCCCGGTTGCGCCGCAATGCGCGGGATTCGATCGGGACGCAAGTCGGCGTAGGTGTCTGGGCATCTGCTGCGGCGAACTTTACCAGAGAATGCAGGGCACCCGCCGCAAAAGAGGCAGTGTAGCGGCGGGCCGCGTATTGAGCGGCCCGGCAGACTTTACTTTGCGAACGCACGGCCGGCAATCGCTCGCAAACGATGATGCCGCGTTCCATACGTCGGAACGCGCCTCTACATTGGAGGCAGCTACCACGTCACCTTGGCTGCGAACTGCACACTGCGCGGACCGCCGCCGCCGAGGATCGGGTTGCCGAGGCCCACATCTACGGTGGCGGTGATCGGCAGGAAACCGGCGCTCTGACCGAGCGGCCCGGAAAGGCCGTCGTGGATTCCGTTGGGGTCAGCGGCGGCAAAGAAGGTAGGCAGCCAGGGGTTGGAAAAATTTGGACGGTTAAAGACGTTGAAGATATCTGCGCGCAAGTGCAGCTTCACGCGCTCGCCGAAGGAGGTGATCTTCACGAGACTGAAATCGAAGTTCTTGAAGTCCGGGCCGAGCAAGGAATTGCGGCCGAGGTTCCCGAAGTGACGCGTGCCTGAAAGGCAGGCATCCGCGAAGACGTTGCCGCCTCCGGCCGGGTCCAGCGTGCAGGGCACGGTGAAT
Organism: Candidatus Acidiferrales bacterium; assembly: GCA_050747305.1. GTDB lineage: Bacteria > Acidobacteriota > Terriglobia > Acidiferrales > UBA7541 > JBOGNS01. The sequence continues at coordinate 9,970 of JBOGNS010000251.1, forward strand.
ACGCTGAGGTTCAGGAACTGCTGGGGGTCGCCGTAGGTGTATTGCGGCGCGCCGGTGACATCCGAGCGATCCAGAAAGGTCTGGCTGCCGCTGTAGTCGTCGGTGAAATTGTAGTTGAGGTGAAAGGGATGGCCACTAATCAGCGAGAGCACGCCAGAAATCTGCCAGCCTTCGCCAAACCAACCCGCCGCTTCCCATCTGGGAAACTCGTACGTGGAGGTCCAGATCAAACTGTGGCGCACATCGAAATTCGAGTTGCCGCGATTGCCGCTGGGATTGGTGCTGTCTTGCGGCATAGAGGCGTTGGGGACGAAATCCTGGCCGTCGCTGGCGTCATCTATGGAGTGCGACCAGCGATAGTGAATTTGCTGCGTCCACCCGCCGAGGTTGCGCTGCATGAGCGAAGCCTGGAGCGAGTGGTAGTTGGAGTTGGTGCTGGTTTCGAGTTGATTCAGGTAGAAGGGCGGAAATGGCGCGTTCACCGAATCCAAGTTGGCGAACGTATCGAAGGGCTTGCCGGGGTAAACGCATGGGACACCGATGGGAATGCCAGAGCCGCCGGCGCAGGCGATGTCGTTGGCGGTGATGGTTGCCGTGTCGAAGTGATTGATGTCGCGGATGCGGAATAGCTTGTGTCCCGCGGAGCCGACGTAGCCAATCTGGAACACGGCTTTGGAGCCGAGCTGCTGCTGGAGGTTCAAATTGAAGTTGTAAATGTACGGAGTCCGGAGCTCGTCGATGGTGAAGGCATCGAAGCTGTCGCCGGCGGCGGGGAACACGGCTACGTTGGGGGCCAGCGTGGCCACCGGCGAGAGCGAGAGCAGCACCGGGTCGGGGCCGGTGGGATTGTGACCCACTCCGGGGCAACTGAAACAATTGAACGGAATCTGGCCGACGAAGAAGTCCTGCGCGAAGAGATCGTAGAACATGCCGAAGCCGGCGCGCAGCACCGTGCGGCCGTTGCCGCCGAGGTCCCACGCGAAGCTGACGCGCGGAGAGAAGTTGTTGTAGTCCGGCTCATACACTTCGGGACGAATCACCAGGCCGGCGATGGGATCGTACACGCTGAAGCGGTTGCCCTCCTCGGTGATCACGCCATAGAAGTCGTAGCGCAGGCCGAGGTTCAACGTGAAATTTTTGGCCATGCGCCAGCTATCCTGAGCGTACACAGCGTGGGAATTCTGGCGCGTTTCGCGGAAGGTGTTGCCGCGCACGATGCGCCCGCCGGCGATATTGCCGGCGAGAAACTGGCTGAGATCGTCGAAGTCGACAACCCCGCGGAACTGCGCGTCGTAAAAGGAGTCCACCGCAGTGCGGCGGAACTCGTAGCCGAATTTCCATTCGTGGCGGTTGCGCTTGACCGAGACGCCGTCAATGAAGTGCCAGTTGGTGTCGTCGCGGCCGCGCGGGTTGGAGAAAGGAGCGGAGCCAAGCGAGGCGAAACCACTGACGCGAATGGTGGGCAAGCCAAAGTCGCGCGGATCGCTCACGCCGTTGTTCAGTCCGATGCTGGCGTTGGGATTGCCGAAGACGCGGCGGTCTTGTGCGAAAAAGTCTTGTTGATAGAGGTTCCAACCGAAGCGCGCCTCATTGACCACCGAAGGGCCCCAAATGGAAATGTAGCTGAGGGAAAGCAGTTGCGCGCGGATGGGCGAATCGGTGTTGGTGTTGGGGAGGTTGTTGCCGCCGGCGAGGCCGAGGGGGAAACTCTGGTCGCTATCGCCAAAGAAATAGCGTCCGCTAAGGGTGTGATTGGCGCTGAAGTTGTGATCCAACTTGAAGATGAAGCTGTTGGCGTCGTTCGAAGCGGGCGCGCTGGAGACCGCATCTGCTGGCCAAACGTCGGTATCGCCGGAGCAGCCTCCATCCGCTGCGCACAAGTTGTAGAGGTTCAGAATCACGGGATTCACCACGCCGGGCCCCTGTGCGTTCAGGCAATCCACCGGCGTGCCCGTACAGGCGGCAGCATTTCCGCCGAGAGTCCCAACCGCTGCTTGATAGTCGGCGATCGTGGGCACGCTATTGATGGAGGTGACGCCAACCTCCTCGCGCTGGCCTTCGTAGGTGAAATACCAAAACGTAGTGTCGCGCTTGAAAGGGCCGCCGACGGCGACGCCGAACTGGTGATTCGAGAAGTCGTCCTTGGGGTTGGGTTCGGTGTTGAAGTAATTGCGCGCGTTCAAGGAATCATTGCGGAAATACTCGAACACACTGCCGTGAAAATCGTTAGTGCCGCTCTTGGTGACGATATTCACCACCGAGCCGGCGTTACGCCCGTACTCCGCTTCCCAATTCGAGAGCACGCGCACCTCGGCGATGGACTCCACCGGCAGCACGGTGCCCGGCGTGCCGAACACGCCGCCTTGATTAATCGCAGGCAGGTTGCGGTAGCCATCGTTCATGTCCGTGCCATCGAGCAGATAATTGTTGGAGCGCCCGCGGTTCCCGTTCACGCTGACCAGGCCAAACGAGCCGGGTGAATCCATGCCACCGCTGGGGTCGCCCGCCGCGCCGGGCGTGAGGAACAGCAGCTTCTGATAATCGCGGCCGTTGACCGGCAGATCGAGAATCTCCTGCGCCGCAAATGCGCCCCCGAGCACGTTGGAAGTAGTTTCCACCTGCGCGAGCGTTTCGCCGGAGACCTCCACGCGCTGCGTGACGTCGCCGGCTTGCAGCACCGGATCGACGCGACGCTCGACGGCAACATCCACACGCACGCCAGTGGTGACCGAGGTTTGGAAGCCGGCAACCTCCACCGTCACCGAGTAGCTGCCAATGGGCAGCTCCGGCACGGAATAGCTGCCGTCGTCGGAGGTTTGCGTCTCGCGCGTGAGGCCGGTGGCTTCGTTTACCACGCGCACTTTTGCGCCCGGCACCACCGCACCGCTCGCGTCGGTCACCGTGCCTTGAATCGTTCCGCGATACGTCTGCGCGTGGACCGGCGGAGCAGCCATCGCCACAATCACCAGCGTACACACGCACGCCCACACACCACGCCATAAGGCCTTACTCATGGAGTTCTCCTTTGGGAAGGCGGGGAATCCCTCATCATGCGGGAAGGAAGATCGAACGAACCAACCAACCTCACCCCAATACATGGTTCCCCCAGTGCTCTCAAGAATATGAATGAGCAAATCGGCAGGCGTCAAGTTCTCCGCGTTCTCTGTGCCTCTGTCTGCTCTGTGTTAATGTCCTGGTTTTGCCTGCGGGCGGCGAGCCATTCCCCTTGCAGCTTACAGCGAAAGTTATGGCCAAGCTTCCATCCATCGTGATTGTTGGGCGCCCGAATGTAGGCAAGTCCGCGCTATTTAACCGCATCACCGGGACGCGGCGCAGCATCGTCACCGACGAGCCGGGGATCACGCGCGACCGCATCTATGGGGAAGCGGAGTGGCGCGGCCGCGCCTTCGAAGTGGTGGACACCGGCGGCATCGTACCGGATGAGAAGGCCGGCATTCCCGGCGAAATTCTTCGGCAAGCGCGTGTGGCCATCGAGAAGGCGGCGTACCTGGTGTTGGTGGTGGATGCGCGCGCCGGACTGACGCCGCTGGATTCGGAGTTGGCGGCGCTGCTGCGGCGCACCGGTCGTCCGCTGGCGATTGCCGCAAATAAAGTGGACACCGCGCGGCAGGAGGCAGACACCGCGCCCTTCTACGAGATCGGTGCGCCGGTTTTCGCGGTCTCTGCCGAGCACGGCCTCGGTGTTGATAATTTGCTCGACGCGGTCACGGCCGGTTTCCGCGAAGCGGTAGCGCCGGCGTCAGCACCGAGCGAAGCGAATGTGTCCAGGCGGCGCTTTGATGCGGGCGGCGAACGCGCTCGCGACCTCGCGTTGGAACAAAATCAAGAACCTCAGACGTCGCGCCAAGCCGAGCCCCTAGTCCCGAGTACCGAGTCCCTAGTACCTAAGGAGATTCAAATCGCCATCATCGGCCGGCCCAACGTGGGCAAGTCCACGCTGCTGAATCGGCTGGTGGGCGAAGAGCGCGCGATTGTGTCGCCGGAAGCGGGCACCACGCGCGACGCCGTGGACACGGTAATTCGACGCCACGGGCGCAGCTACCGGGTGATTGATACCGCGGGCATTCGTCGCAAAGGCAAGACCAAGCTCGTCGCTGAAAAACTCAGCGTGATGATGGCCCGGCGGCACCTCGAACGCGCGGACGTGGCGCTGGTGCTGGTGGACGCCTCGCAAGGCGTCACCTCGAGCGACGCCACCATCGCCAGCTACGCGCAGCAGGCCGGGCGCGCCGTGATCATCGTGATGAATAAGTGGGATGTGGCGCTCAAGCTTGCGGCGGAGAAATCTGCCACGGAGGCACAGAGGCACAGAGAAGAAGGGTTGAAGGGTCGAAAGGTCGAAAGGTTGAAAGGTCGGAAGAAAACTCAGAAAGCAGAACTCAGAGCGCAGAACTCAACGCCTCTTCGATCACAGTCGGTGAGTCGCGCGCCTGCTTCGGACTCGCACCTAGTACCTAGCCCCCAGTCCCTCGCACCTCCCGACTCTTCCCTCTCACCTATCACCTACCACCTATCACCTAACGCCTCGCAATTCACATCGCAATTGCTGGCCGATTACGAAATGCTGGTACGGGGGAAACTGAAGTCGCTGGATTTTGCGCCGGTGGTGTTCCTCTCCGCGCTCACCGGAGAGCGCGCGGGCAAGCTGTGGGACCTAATTGACCGCGCGGCGGCAGCGCACAACCGGCGAGTCCCCACGGCTGATTTGAATCGCTGGCTGGCGCAAGTGGACCTCGACCGCGCCTCGTCGCCCGGCGCGCGCCGCGTGAAAATTTTCTACGTCACGCAAGCTACCACCGCGCCGCCGACCTTCGTGCTCTTCACCAACCAGTCGCGCCCCTTGCACTTCAGCTTTGAACGCTATTTGCAAAATCAATTGCGCGCCGCATTTGATTTCACGGGCACGCCGATTCGCTTCCATCAGCGCCTGAAAAAGCGCTAGCCATCGTCGTTCTGAATTCAGACGTGACCGACGATGTTTGACATCGTTGTTGCACCGGGCACCCTCTCAAATTCAATTCTGCCTCGTGTCGGTTGCTCCGAAAGCCCCCAGGCCGGAGCCTGGGGGCTGGGACCGTGAGTGGGACCGTGAGTGGCGCCCCACTTCGTCACCTCCTCATTTCCTCACTTCCTGATTTCCTGACCCCTTGACCTCCTTCGCGCAGGCTCGCACAATCGCACTGGCGCTGCTCTCCACCCATGGCTGCTGAGCGCAACAACGCCGGGATTCCTGATAAGCCGTACTTTCGCATCGGCGAAGTGAGCCGGCTGACGGCGACCAAGGCGTTTGTGCTGCGGTATTGGGAGACGGAGTTTCCGATGCTCCAGCCGATCAAAAGCTCGAAGGGGCAACGGCTCTACCGGCGGCAGGACATCGAAACCGTGCTGGTGATCAAGCGGCTGCTTTACAACGAAGGCTTCACCATCGCCGGCGCGCGCCGCTACTTGCGCGAGCAGAACGGAAACGATGGCGGGGCGATGCAGTTGACCGGGGCCACCCTGGCTTCAGCGGAGCAAAGCCGCGGCGCGCCGGCGCGCCAGCCGCTGGAGGCGCGTCCCTCGAAGCGCGCGCGCAACAAGCTGACTGCGGTGCGCGACGAACTGCTCGCAATCTTGACGCTCCTCGATCGCAAGTGAGACAATCGCAGTGGCTAGTGGCGAGTGACTAGTGGCTAGAAAACCTCCAAAGGAAGCACTAGTGCTAGCTTGCGAGATTCTAGCCACTAGCCACTCACCACTAGCCACTGATTTAAGCGGTCGGGACGTGGCGCAGCCTGGTAGCGCGCACGCTTGGGGTGCGTGAGGTCGCTGGTTCGAATCCAGTCGTCCCGACCATTTTTCTGGAAGTTGGAGATTCGAAGTTGGATGTTAGAAATGCGAGTCTGGGGCGTCCAGCTCTACTTCTGGTTTCTTCTGCGTTTGCGTAGTACTTGATTTCTGACGTCCGACTTCTGACTTCGGATCCTTCGCCATCGCAAATCTGCCTCACATCTTAATCGCCAATGACGACGGGATTCACGCGCCCGGGCTGCGCGCGCTGCTAGATGCGCTGGCGGGACTGGGCACGCTGAGTATCGTGGCGCCGCACATCGAGCGCAGCGGCACCGCGCAATCCATCACGCTGCGCCAGCCGATTGCCGTCGAGCAAATCGCCGAGAACGAATGGGCCATCGAAGGCACGCCTACCGACGGCGTGATCCTCGCGCTGCACAAGCTGCTGCCGTCTCCGCCCGACTTGGTGGTGAGCGGCATCAACCGCGGCGCCAACATGGGCGAGAACGTCTATTACTCCGGCACGCTGGGCGCGGCGATGGAAGGGGTAATCAATGGCATTCCGGCGATGGCGATCTCGCTGATGTGCCGGATGCCGGAATGCCGCTACGAACATGCCGCGCGGTTCTCGCGCCGCATGGTCGAGCTGGTGCTGAAGGAAGGTTTGCCGCCCGACGTGCTGCTCAACATCAACGTGCCCAACGAATGGAGCGGTAGGGTGCGCTTTGCCCGCCAGTCGCGCAAAATCACCCGCACGCTGCTGCGCGAAGGATTCGACGCCACCGGCCGCCCCTGCTTCTGGCTGCAAGAGCAGCCGGTAAGCGAAGCCGACCCGGAAACGGATTACGCCGCCTGCTTTGCGGGCGACATCGCGGTGACACCGCTGGTGCTCGACCGCACCGACACCGCTTCTCTCAATCATCTCTCGCGCTGGATCGAGCTGCTCGAAGAACGCTAATGTAGCGGCGACCTTTAGGTCGCCATCCGTTTTAGGTCGCAATTGATTCAGCGCGCCGCATCCTGGCAGGCCTGCAGTGGCGACCTAAAGGTCGCCGCTACAAGTCGCGTGAGTTTCGCGTCAGGCTGTGGTGGTCGAAGGCGGCAC
>JBOGNS010000252.1:0-1565 GCA_050747305.1 Candidatus Acidiferrales bacterium
GGACGAGGGTGAGGAGGAAATCGAGCGCCGCGCACGCGCCGAGCCCGCTGTCGCCGCTCAAATAAATGGGAAACAGCTCGTAGACATTATTGTCCGGAAGAAACTGATCAACCTTGTTGTACGCTAAAGCCGCGCAGCGCGCGTGTGTGTCAAACTGTCGGCTGTCGACTGTGAGCTGTCAGCTCGGCCGGGACTCATACAATTTTATCCATGGTAACCACCGGCGGCATCGTCGTACTGGACTTCGGCGGGCAATACACGCAGTTGATTGCCCGGCGCATCCGCGAGCAGCAAGTCTTCTCCGCCATCCTGCCGTGCCACGCCTCGCTCGACGAAATCCGCAAATACCAGCCCGCCGGCATCGTGCTTTCCGGCGGGCCCAGTTCGGTGCACGACCCGGGCGCGCCGGTGTGCGATCCCCAAGTGCTGCAACTGGGCGTGCCGGTGCTGGGAATCTGCTATGGCCTCCAGTGGATTGCGCACACCCTCGGAGGAGAAGTGCGCCGCGCCACGCGTCGTGAGTACGGCCCGGCGGAAGTGGTGCTGGAGAATGGCTGCCGCTTGCTCGCCGGCTTCCCCTCGCCTACCAAGGTGTGGATGAACCATGGCGACGATGTCGCGCGCCTGCCCGAGGGCTTTCGCATTGCCGGGCGCACAAAGTGGGGCGCAAGCTCGCACGCCGCAGGCACGATCGCCGTGGCTGAAGATCCCATGCGCAATCTTTATGCGGTGCAATTCCATCCCGAGGTGCGCCACACCGAGCGCGGCACGGAAATTCTGCGTAACTTCGCGCTGGAAATCTGCGGCGCGCGGCCGAACTGGAGTGGCGCATCCTTCATCGCTTCCACCGTAGAGGCCGTGCGCAAGCAAGTGGGCGCCGGACGCGCGCTGTGCGCATTAAGCGGCGGCGTGGATTCCGCTGTTGCCGCGGTGTTAGTACATAAGGCGATCGGCGACCGGCTCACCAACGTCTTCGTGGATACCGGTCTGCTGCGTAAGGGCGAATTTCACGACACTCTCGAGTTGCTGCGCAGCCGCATGGGGCTGAACGTGATCGGCGTGAATGCCTCGGAGCGCTTTCTCGCGCGGCTCGCGGGCGTAACCGACCCGGAAGAAAAACGCAAACGCATCGGCGCTGAGTTCATCTCGGTATTCGCTGACGAAGCGCGGAAACTCGGCGAGATCACCTTCCTGGTGCAGGGAACTCTTTATCCTGACGTGATCGAATCGGTTTCCGTCAAAGGGCCGTCGGCAACCATCAAGACCCATCACAACGTCGGCGGGCTGCCCAGCGTGATGCCTTTCGCGCTGATCGAGCCGCTGCGCGACCTTTTCAAAGACGAAGTGCGCCGCATCGGCCGCGACCTCGGTCTGGGCGCCGAAATCCTCACCAAGCATCCGTTTCCCGGCCCGGGCCTGGCGGTACGTGTTCTGGGACCGGTGAGTCGCGAGCGGCTGGACACTTTGCGGGAGGCGGACGCCATCGTCACCGAGGAGGTTCGCCGCGCCGGCCTCTACGACAAACTATGGCAGGCGTTTGCAGTGCTGCTCCCAGTGCGCAGCGT
>JBOGNS010000253.1:0-7795 GCA_050747305.1 Candidatus Acidiferrales bacterium
GGTCCAGCGCCTGCTCGTCGCGGCGGCAATAGAGCCAGCGGCCGATCTTCTGCGTCTTGATCAGGCCGGCCTCGCGCAGCACTTGAATGTGGTGCGTGATAGTCGGCTGGCTGAGTTGCAGCCCGCCTTCCAGATCGCAGACGCACAGGCCCGAGTCGGCGGCGCTGACTTCGTCGCAGGAGCAGCAGCCGCGCCGCTTCAGCATCTCGATGATCTGGCGCCGCGTAGGGTCGGCCAGCGCTTTGAGCTGTTGTTCCATCTGCCCGCTCAACGATTCCAGTTTTACATCGACGCCCATCGATATAGATGATTATCTATATGAATTGGGTTCTGTCAAGTGAAATTTTAGGGGGGGCGCCAGACTTGGTGGCGACCTGAAATGGCAGTGGCGTGCCGCCTTCAAGGGGCAGGCACGGGGGCCTGCCCCTACGCCACGTCAGTCCACGGAGAAGTAGATGCAGTCGGGGTGGTGGAAGACGAGGGCGCTGACGGCGGCTTCCGGCTCCATCATCATGCCTTCGGTGAGGGCGACGCCGATTTCGTCGGGGCGCAGCAGCTTCCAGATGCCGGCCTGATCGTCGAGATTGGGGCACGCCGGGTAGCCGAAGCTGTAGCGCTTGCCGCGGTAGCGCGCGGAGAAGCGGTCCTTCATCGTGAGCGATTCGGGATCGGGGAAGCCCCAATCTTCGCGCAGGCGGCGGTGCAGCCACTCGGCAGTGGCTTCGGCGGTTTCCAGCGCCAGCGATTGCAGGCCGTGCGAGCGGAAGTAGAAGCCGGCGTTTTTGGCTTCTTCGCTGCGCTGGCGAATGCCTTCGCCGGCGCTGACTACGAAGATGCCCAGCGAATCGCGGCGGCCATTCTGCGGCGGCAGGGCGTAATCGGCGAGGCACAACGCGTTGTCGCGCGCCTGGCGGCGGAAATCGAATGTGTGCGGCGGCGCGGCGCCCGGCGCGGCGCCCGGCGCGAAAATGTGCAGTGAGTTCGCTTCCCCTTCGACTTCGAAGAACTGCCAGACAGCGCGCACTTTCATGAAGGTTTCGGCTTCGTTCTTCAGCTCCTCGACCTGATTGTAAAGTTCAAGCGCGCGGGGGTCGCGCTCGGCAAGCAGGCGCTCGAAGCTGCCGCGAAAGCCGAGATGCCGGCCGTAAAGCATGATGGGATTGACGTAGCTCCAGATTTCGCGCAGGTCAGGGACGAGGCGTAGCTTACGCTCGGCGTAAGGCAGGGGCGGAATGGGGATGTCCGTGCGCACCAGCGGCGAGCGGCGCGCGGGTTGCGCCGGCGCCGGCTTTGCAGCGGGCGCTTCGGCTATGGTGACGGCAGCGCCGGCGTGTTCGCGCAGGACGGCTTCGCGCTCCGCGCCGTCCGTGAGGCGGTTCATCAGGCGCAGGCCGGTCATGGCGTCCTTGGCGTAGCAGACAGGATTCTCGTAAGCCGGAGCGATTTTCTGGCGCGTGAATTTATCAGAGAGCGCAGCGCCGCCCACCAGCAGCGGAATCTCCACGCCGGCCGAGCGCAAGTCGGTGGCGGTGACCACCATTTGCTGCGCGCTCTTCACCAGCAGGCCGGAAAGGCCGATGGCGTCAGGCTTGTGCTTGCGCCAAGCGTTGATGAGGTCTTCGGGCGGCACTTTGATGCCGAGGTTGACGACGTCGAAGCCGTTATTGCGCAAAATTATTTCCACCAGATTCTTACCGATGTCGTGGACGTCGCCCTTCACCGTGGCCAGAATGATTTTGCCGCGGCTTGTGGACTCGGACTTCTCCATGAACTGCTCGAGGTGCGCCACCGCAGCCTTCATGGCCTCGGCGGACTGCAGCACTTCGGCGACGATGAGTTCGTTGGCGTTAAAGAGGCGGCCGACTTCGTTCATGCCGGCCATCAGCGGGCCGTTGATGATTTCCAGCGGGACGGCACCGGTGGCGCGCTTGCGTTCGAGGTCGTCAATCAGGCCGTCGCGCGAGCCTTCGATGATGTAATTGGCCAGCCGCTCGTCGAGGGAAAGATCGCTTGCTTTCTTTTCCTTTTTCGTCGCACCGCGGAAGTGCGCGCTGATGGCGGCGATGTGGAACTGGTTGATGGCGATTTTTTGATCGCGCGACTGTTGCCGCCAGTCGGCGGGAGCGGAAGCGAAAAGTGCGGCCTGAGGATGATCGGCCGGCACGTTGGATGGGACGTGGTTATAGAGCAAGTCTTCCGCGAGTTTGCGTTCCTCGGGCGGAATGGAGGCGAAGCGCTCGATGCGCTCGGCGTTGACGATGGCGAGATCGAGCCCCGCTTTGGTGCAGTAGTAGAGAAAGACGGAGTTGACCACCTCGCGCGCGCCGGCAGGCAAACCGAAAGACACGTTGCTGATGCCCAGCACCGTCTTCACGTGCGGAACCTGTTGCTTGATGAGGCGCACGCCTTCAATGGTTTCCACCGCGCCGCCGATGTAATTTTCGTCGCCGGTTGCACAGGGGAAGACGAGCGGGTCGAAGATGATGTCTTGCGGCAGAATGCCGTATTTATCGGTGAGCAGCTTGTAGGACCGCTGCGCAATGGCGAGCTTGCGTTCGCGCGTGAACGCCTGCGCCTGCACGGGGTCTTCGTCAATGCAGCCGACGATGACGGCGGCGCCGTACGCGCGCGCGGTGGGGCAGGTGCGTTCGAACTTTTCTTCGCCATCTTCGAGGTTGATGGAGTTGATGATGGAGCGCCCCTGGCAATAGGTAAGCGCCAGCTCGATGCCGCGCGGGTCGGTGGTGTCGATCATGATCGGCACTTTGACTTTGCGGATGAGCTGCTCGTAGAAGGGCGGGATGTCGCGCAACTCGTCGCGCTCGGTGGATTGCAGGCAGACGTCCACTACCTGCGCGGCGCTGCGCACCTGGCGGCGCGCGATGTCTGTGGCTTCGTCCCATTTTTCGTCGGCGACAAGCTGCTTGAACAGGCGCGAGCCGATCACGTTGGTGCGCTCGCCGACCAGCAGCGGGCGGTTGCTCTCTTCGGCTTCGATGGCCTCGATGCCGGAGTAGAACGCGCGATGATGCGGCGCGGGCGGGCGGCGCGGCTGCTTGCCCTCGGTCATCTGCGCGATGGCGCGGATGTGCGCGTCTGTAGTGCCGCAGCAGCCGCCGACTATGTTGAGCCAGCCCTGTGCGATGAAGCGCTCGAGTTGCGCGGCGAGCGTGGTGGGCGTCTCGCCGTACTTCCCTTCCTCGTCCGGCAAGCCCGCGTTGGGGTAGCAGGAAACGAAGCGGTCGCTTAGCGTGCTGAGGGTGCGGATGTGGTCGGTCATGAATTCCGGGCCCGTAGCGCAATTGAGGCCGAGCGAAATCACCGGCACGTGCTGGAGCGAAGCCCAGAGCGCTTCGACGTTTTGCCCGGCGAGCATGGTGCCCATCGGCTCGATGGTGGCGGAGATCATCAGCGGAATTTCTTCGCCGCGCTCGCGCGCAAGCTGCTCGATGGCGAGCATGGCGGCCTTGATGTTGCGCGTGTCTTGCGATGTTTCCACCAACAGGATATCGGCGCCGCCGTCGAGCAAGCCGCGCGCCTGCTCGTAAAACGCTTGGCGAAGGCCGTCGAAGGTGACGCCGCCGGTAACGGAGATGGCTTTCGTAGTAGGGCCGATGGAGCCGGCGACGAAGCGCGGCCTGGCGGGCTTGGAGGCTTCGACGGCGGCCTGGCGCGCCAGTTCGGCGGCACGCTTGTTAAGTTCGTAGGCTTTGTCGGCAAGGTTGTATTCGGCGAGCACGATGGGGGTGCCGCCGAAGGTGTTGGTCTCGATGATGTCTGCGCCGGCGGCGAGATAGGCGCGGTGAATATCGAGCACCACATCGGGCCGGGTCACGACCAGATTCTCGTTGCAGCCTTCCAGTTGCGGCCCACCGAAGTCGGCGGGGGTGAGGTCGCGGGCCTGGAGCATGGTGCCCATAGCTCCATCGAGCACAAGGATGCGCTGCGAGAGAAGCTCCCGCAGTTCGCGCCCGCGCTCAGTCAGCCTGCTCATCGGATAGATAAACCATAGATTGTAACGCAGCCGGAAGTCAGCCGCGTTGCAGCCAGCGGCACCGTGCGCAGAGTGAACGGCCACGGTGCGGCGCGAACGGCCCGGCTGGTAGCGAGCGCTGTGCTAAAATTTCGGCTTCCCGGAACTCCCATGACGACACGCGCTGTTGTAATTGGCGGTAGCATTGCGGGCCTGCTGGCCGCCCGGGTGCTCAGCGAGCATTTCGAGAGCGTGACCATCGTGGACCGCGATCAGCCGCCTGCGGCCCCCGAGCCGCGCAAGGGTGTGCCGCAAGGCAAGCATGGCCACGGGCTGCTGGCCGCGGGGTCGGCGGTCATGGATGCGCTGTTCCCCGGCATGTTCGAGGAGATGGTAGCGGGTGGCGCGGTGAAGGCCGATGCCGCCGAGGAGATCTGGTGGTTCAACAATGGCGCGTGGCGCGCACAAACGCGCTCCGGCCTCGTCGGCTATCTGCAAAGCCGGCCCTTCCTGGAATTTCACATTCGCAAGCGCGTGCTGCAACTGCCCAGGGTAACGGAAGAGTGCGGCTGCACGGCAGCAGGGTTGCAGTTCGATGACACGCGCCGGCACGTAATCGGCGTGCGCGTCTCGCACGACCAGGCGCCCCCGGAGGTGATTCCCGCGGACTTGGTCGTGGACTGCTCAGGCCGCGGCTCCCAACTGCCGGCCTGGCTGGAAGCGGCGGGCTGGCCGCGACCACCAGTCAGCCGGGTGGAGGTAAACGTCGGATACTCGACTCGCATCTTGCGGCTGCAGGATGGACAGCCGGGGTGGAAAGCGCTGCTCATCTTGGGCCACCCGCCGAAGCACAGCCGGCTGGGCGTGATGTTTCCAGTGGAGGGGCACTGGATGGTGACATTGGGCGGAGAGTTCCGAGACTATCCCCCGGATGATGAGCAAGGCTTCGCGGAGTTCGCGCGCAGCCTGTATCACCCGGAGCTTTATGAGAAGCTCCGCGCGGGCGTGCCGGTGACGCCGATTGTCACCTTTCGCTTTCCGGCGCACGTTTGGAACCACTACGAGCGGCTCCAGCTCTGGCCGCAAGGATTGCTGGCGATGGGCGACGGCGTGTGCAGCTTCAACCCAATCTACGGACAAGGCATGACCTTGGCGGCGCTCGAGGCGCAGGTTTTGCAGCGCTGTCTGGCGGAGCAGCGCGGCGCAGGCAATCGCGATGGCCAAGCGCTGTCACATGCGTACTACAAGGGCATTGCGGCGCCGGTGAGCGCCGCGTGGGCCATGTCCACTGGCGCTGATTTAGCGTACCCAGAGGCCGAAGGCCAGCGCACACGGGCCGGTGCGTGGATGGGACGATATCTGGAGCACGTCATCGCCATGACCTGCTACGACCCGCATGTGCTCAAAGAGTGGGTGTTCGTGACCCACATGGTGAAGCCAATTTCGGCAGTCTTTCATCCGCGCATCGCCGCGCGGGTGCTACGACGAGTCATTTCGGGAGGCCCCCCTCTGCCCACCGACCAACCCCGCCGAATTTAGCCACAGCGAGAAGGTCCTTAGGTTTCCAGAAGTTGAACTTTTCGATTTCCTGCGTCCTCTGCGACCTCTGCGGTGAAATCCTTTCGATAGGCAGCCCTAAAGAGCGCCCAGCCAGGAGTGGCTGTGCTACGCGGGCGGCGTAAGGCCGCCCCTCTACGCGCGGCGGTGCGGCGGGGCGGAGCGGTACCAGGCGACGAAGCGGCGCAGGCCCTCGTCGAGCTGGGTGGCGGGCTTGTAGCCGAGCAGGCGGGCAGATTTCGAGACGTCGGCCCACGTGAGCGGCACGTCGCCGGGCTGGAGCGGCTTTTGCTCGCGCACTGCTTTGCGCCCGGTGGCGCGCTCAATGGCGGCAATCATCTCGTTGAGTGTGACGGGATGCGAGTTGCCCAGATTGAAGCAGTCGTAGGGCACGACGGCGGGCGGAGTGTAGTCGAGCGCGGCAAACACGCCAGAGACAATGTCGTCGATGTATGTGTAATCGCGCCCGGTGGAGCCGTCACCGAAAACCGGGATGGGCTTGCCGGCTTCGACGAGCGCGGTGAATTTGTGGATGGCCAGGTCGGGGCGCTGGCGCGCGCCGTATACGGTGAAGAAGCGCAGCGAGATGACTGTGAATCCGTAGAGGTGCGCGTAGGTGTAGCAGATCAGCTCGTTGGCCAGCTTAGTGGCGGCGTAGGGCGAGATCGGGCGCAGCTCGACTTGATCTTCGCTGAAGGGCGCGCGGCTGGTGGCGCCGTAAACGGAGCTGGAAGAACCGAAGATGAACTTCGGGATGCGGAACTCGCGCGCCAGGTCGAGCAGGTTGACCGTACCGACGCAGTTCACGCGCTCGTACAGGCGCGGGTCCTCAATGGACGGGCGAACGCCGGCGCGCGCGGCAAGATGAACGATGGCGTCGGGCTTTGCCTTCGTGAAAGCCGTGCGCATGGCGGCGGGGTCGCAGATGTCGGCTTCGACGAAATCGAAAGCGCCGGCAGCGCGCACGTCTTCCAAATTAGCGCGTTTCCAGGCGGGCGAATAGAAACTGTCGAGGCAATCCACGATGGTCAATTGCGCGCCGCCGCGCAGCAGCGCTTCGGCCAGGTGCGAGCCGATGAAACCGGCGCCGCCGGTGAGAAGGATCCGTTGGGGAGAGGCTGGCATTGCCCGAAACTCGGGAAAAATGAAGCGCTAAGGTATCAGTGAAATGGCCCGATTGGCTACTGGCGAGGAACCTGGCCGACCCGCGGCCCGGTGATGTCGCCCACTTACCTTGGGTCCCGCGGGGTGAACCCTATGGATCAGGGAACCGTGTAGACTGTTCGGGAAATTCCTTGAAGATTCCGCTTGCACGCCTACAGGATTATCCGTATGATGCCGTTTCGCTTGGCCTTCCCTCCTCGCTGGGCGCTTCAAAACCATGAAAAAACGCCGAGCGGAAGTCTCCAACGCTCTTGTCCTGTTTCTACTTATTATTATTTTTCTGGGCGGCTGCACGGTAGGTTCCGACAGCAACTCCCCGCCGCCACCCCCGAATCCGAGTCCGAGTCCGGATTTCTCGATATCCGTCAGTCCCGGCACAGCCAGCGCTGCGCCCGGCGGGACGTCAAACGCCGTAATGGTGAGCGTCACGGGCACGAATGGATTCACGGGACAGACGGTGGTCAGCATCACCGGGTTGCCGCAAGGCGCAACCGTAACGCCGGTGCAGCCATTCAACGTGGCGGTCGGCTCGCAGCAAGCCATGAGCATTACCGTGCCGACGAGCACAGCCCCGGGCAACATGGCGCTGACAGTCACGGGCTCAAGCGGACTCATCAACCATTCAGCGCCCTTGGCGCTGGCAGTTACGGCGGTTAGTCGGAACGTGGTTCGCCCTCCAGCGCCGGCGATGCCGGCGGCGGTGGATCCAGCGGTGGTGGCGATGCCGGACACGACTGGCTACGCCGTGGTGGTAGTGGCGGATACCGGGAACCCGACCACCAACGGCGATGATTTGCAGACCGCCATCAACAATGCCTCGTGCGATCCGAACGGGACGGTAATCCGCTTGCCAGCGGGCGTGACCTACAGTGTGCCGGGAACATCGATTACCCTGCCGGCCAAGGCTTGCACGCCGGGGAAATGGATCATCATTCGCAGCGATGCGTCGGATGCCAGCTTGCCGCCGCCGGGGACGCGGATCGATCCCTCGTTCATCCCGGTGCTGCCGCGGCTGCAAACCTCCTTCACCAACGTCGGGGTGTTGCACGCCGGAGTGAATGTTCGCAACTACCGGCTCCTGGGCTTGCTGGTGACGATGAC
>JBOGNS010000254.1:0-1506 GCA_050747305.1 Candidatus Acidiferrales bacterium
TGCACGAAGCCTTGCGGCAGCGCATTGGCGTGCAGTATCACCTGGAGGGACTCACGCGCGACGAGCTCGACTCCTATTTGGCGCAACAACTCAAGGCTGCCGGCGTGTCGCAACCGCTGTTTGACGATACCGCTCGTCAAGGGATGTATCAGGCTACCAAGGGCATTCCGCGCAAAGTCAACAAGCTCGCCATGACCGCGTTGCGCCTGGCGGCGGCGGCGAAGACGCAGACCGTCAATGAAGCCATCTTGCTGGATGCCGCCGCGGAGGCGCTGCTGTGAAACAGACCGCCGCCCAGGCTCCCCCGAAACCGGCCGTGTTATCGCTGGCGCAGTTGCTCGTCGAGCAACCGGACTCGCCGCCGCCCGGCTGGATCGAGCCGGGACTGTTGCCGCCGGGAGGCATGCTGTTCGTGGGCGGCGAGCCCAAGGTGGGCAAGAGCCTGCTGGTGGCCAACCTGGCGCTGGCGCTAGCGGCCGGCAAAGACCGCGCTGGTTTCACCATACCCGCGGCGCGCCGCGTTCTGGTCTGCCAGTTCGAACTGCCCACCCCGCAGTTTGTCGGGCGTCTGGCATCGATGCGCCGCGCCGTGGGAGCCGCCGCCGACCAAAACCTGCTGGTGGATACTCGTGCCGGCGGCAATCTGCTGAGCGCGCCGCAGGGACTGAATCACTTCCTCCACGCCGCCCGGCAAGCTTCCGCCGAAGTGATCGTGCTCGACCCTTTGTACTCCACCCACGATCAGGACGAGAACGACACGCGCTCGATGGCCGCCCTGTGCCAGAGCCTGTTGCGGCTGCGCGATGCCTCCAAGGCAGCGCTCATCGTCGTGCATCACGTGCGCAAGTCGATCGGCCGCGACGAGATCGGCAGCGCCTTCCGCGGCTCTTCGGCCCTGCATGCCGTTGGCGACTCCTACCTGCTGCTCACGCGCCCTGCGGCGCATCTGTCGGCACCGTCGAACTGCGTTTCCAGTTTCGCTACGCCGCCCCGCCGGAGCCCCGATTGCTCCAACTGGACCCGCACACGTTGTGCTTTTCCGCCGCCGGCCTGGCGCCCTCCAAAACTGCCGCCGCGCGCAAAAAGGTGGAACCGGAGCATGTGACCAAGGCGCTGGCCGGCCTCGGCCCGCAGGCTCGTTATAACCAGCTTCGCCAGCAGGTCATGGAGCTGGCCGATTGTTCCCGGCGCACCGCGCAACTGGCCATCGCCGAGGCTTGCCGGCAAGGCTCCATCGTGCAGGCTGCCGGGCAGTATCGACTGCCGTTTTGAACTTCGCGACTTTGCGCCGGGTCGCGCCGGCGCAGACCCTGCCCCGCGGGGCCCGAGGCTGGCGACGGATCTGCAGCCCAGACCTGTTCCTCAGTCCTACCCCCGCCGGCGCCGCCCATCGGTTCCGGCGGGGTTCGTGTTTTCAAAAACAGAATACTGGGATCAGCTTCCGAGCTTGTCCTCGGAGTTAAAACGCGAAGACGCCACGGCGCGCTTTGGCGCCGGGGCTTCCTT
>JBOGNS010000255.1:0-2991 GCA_050747305.1 Candidatus Acidiferrales bacterium
GCGATGGTTACGCACAGTTTAAATCCGGGAGCCGTTGGGTCGGCTGGACCCAATGGGGAGCTACGAATCGCACCGACAGCGACCTGCAATTCTATTTCGACCTGCGCTGATCTCACGACGGCCCCGCTACCGCGGCTCTGTGGCGGGGCCGTCTGCCTGCCGCAGTCTGGCGATCAGCGCCGCGCCAAGCAGAAGGGGCGAAAAGAGCAATAGGCGAGTCATCGAAAGCGCAGCCTGCGCCACTCGCTTTGCGAGCCTTTGCTCCCGCTCGCCGCGTTCCCACGGCGGATGCGCTTCGTCCAGCGAGTACGTGCCAAGGAAGTTGAAGCCAAAGCGTGTCCGGCGGGAGCCTGTGCCGTACAATCGAAAGCCAGCTTTCTCTGCTACCCGAATCGAGGGTTGGTTGCTCGCTGACGTCAGGTACCATAGCTTTCTCGCGCTTGGGCCGGCCGTGGCAATCGCTATGCGGGCGGCAGCCAGAGCCAGCCCTCGGCCACGGAATCGCGGGTCGGTCCATGTCATCGCCACCTGGAGATCCTCCGGCCCCATGAACGGGAAGCGGAAGTATCGCGGCAACACGAGAGTGCGATGCACCGGGCGATTGCCCTTCCACACCAGCACAACGCTGTAGTCCTGGTTGGCGAAGATGCGCGCCTTGTGAAACAGCCAATAAATCAGGAACGGAAGCCACGGCTGCCCGGGCGGCACTGGTTTGCGGTAGGTCGGCTTCCAGATTTCGAGTCTACAATCCGGCTCCAAAGAAGTGTCTTGTGCTTGGCCCGAATGGGCCACGTAGAATAAGAAATTCACAGCTTCCCCCTAGGAGCATCGCGCTGCCGGCGCCGGCCGTGGGTGCGGCAGCGTGTCCCCATTGCGTTGCATTACTGGAACGAACGCCGAATCTGCTCCTGCATCAATAGGCTTCGTACTTGGGCCATTCTCGCGTTGGCTGGAATCCGGTCGACCCACGACCGGAATGGATAACAGAAACGGACGAACCTGCGCACCGCAGGCCGGTACACGATGCGCAGGTCACAGAAGACTCGCTGGTACCCGAACTTCATCAAGTGGTCGTGCTGCTGTGTTTCATGGGCGACGGATCGGAATCCGTCCGTCACCGGCTTGCCCTGGCCGGCGACGTAGGTTGTCAGGATCGAATCTCGCAATGCATACCCCGGCCGGTAAGGCAAAAAATCAGGATGCAGCTTGGTGACTACCGCGGCCGCATAATCCTCTCCGGTCACCACCTTCGTGAAGGCTGCCAGAGCGCCATCCACGAACGCCCCCCAGAATTCGAACGGCCCACCGGCCGCCTCGCGACACGTCTTTTCGAATGTCTCTCGAGAATCCGGCCAAGCGTTTGCGTACCGGCGAAAGGCAGCGGCGTAGCAGCCATAGGCGTGGGTGGCCATCCAGTCCGCATCGACCTGCCGCACCTCGCACCGTTCGCGGGCGCGCCGGATCTTCCGCCTCATGTCACGTGAAAGTTCGTCAAAGCCATATTCGCGGCAGACGGTGTACCAGAATGCTGTGGGCTCGTCGAAGGTTCTGGTGAAGTATCGTAGAAACAGCATCCCTGATTCTTGCAGTAGTTCCTGGGCCTCGCGCTCGCGCAGCGCTACCGGTTCCGGCTTCGGGGAGGCCGGCACCAGCGCGCGGTGGTAAGGGCGCCACCAGACCCCGCCCGATTCGAACAGGGCAATGCTGGTGCTATTCTTCAACCAGGTTACGTAAGAATCCATCGCCGTGCCGGAGCAGTGGTGCAGCAAGGTATTCATGGTGCGCATCCTGCGCCATTAGCTGGGCATTCCCTGGGAATTTGCGCGTTGTTGTAGGCTGCGCTTCCGTGATAGGCCATGCGCATCGCGGTCGCCCCGTACATCACGGCATCCGCCGCCTGCGGCTGTCGCTTCCAGAGCCCGATCACCAACCCGCGTTCGATCGCCAAGGTGATGCCACCGATCAAATACAGCCGGCCACGCCCCGGGCGCCTGCTGCCGATGAGCGCATTGGATTCAACGCACGTTGGGCAGCGTTTGAGCGCGCTCTGCGTCGTCTCCGCATCGGCCACCGCGGCCGCGACGGCGAGTGCCGTGGTGACCCAGAACCGTTTCGACTTGTACCAGGGCTTGCGTTCGCTTGACGCTTCCCTTACCGCCGGCTCTCTGACCTCCGGCGGTTCCATCCGCTCGGGCGGCGCCCGGAAGTCTTGCGCGCTCGCTGAAGCGGCGCCGCTGGCGACAAGCAGAAGCGCCGCGACGACCCCTTTTGCGTAACGGATAATTGCGTGCGCGTTCATGGCGTGGATTGCCTTGCTGTGGACTGAGGCTGTTCAGGGCACTGAGGGAAATCTTGGCAACGGCAAGCGCACTGCCTGTGGCCGGTTGGCGCGAGAAGCAGGAAAGGCTCGTTGGCGGTCCGGGCTAACCGGCGATGCCTGCGTTCATCGTGAGGCTCGCGAGCCGGTCTGTTGCATCATCTGCCGCACCGTCTCCCGCATTTGTTTCGTGTTTTGCACGCACTCTTTCCTCCGCCCATCACGGCAGGAGCGGGGCGACTCCCAGCCTCCCCATTTTTCTTCCAGCCCGAATGCGCCGGGATAGAACTCGATCCAGCTTGCTTCGCCTTCTTCCAGCATGGCCATGCCTTCGCGCAACGATTGCCCGAACAAATCGAACTCTTCCTCGTTGGAACAGGCTTCGGACTTGCCCTGCGCGCAGGGCAGGTAGTCGCGCCGGTCATAGGCGTAGATGCCGGCGATGATTTCGGCCTCGGGAAAAATCCTTTTGGCATGTCGTGCCGATTCCGGCAAGCTCTCCGCGCGCCGCCGGTAATGCGAATACAGGTGCACATAGTCCACGCTGCGGCGGAAGCGCTCGTCTAATTGCGCCAGCGGAAACCGCGGCGAGTCGAGCTGATCGGTGTACAGCGTAATGCCCAGGCGCAGTTTGGGATTCTCCGCCTTCAGTTCGCGCGCCACTTCGCGCAGCA
>JBOGNS010000256.1:0-3343 GCA_050747305.1 Candidatus Acidiferrales bacterium
CCGCGCAGGTCGTAGTCGATCGGCTCGGCCTTTGCGTCCAGGGCGACAATCTTCGAGCCTTCGATCACGATGCGCGTATCGCGCAGCACGCCGCCCTTGCCATCGAGCACCGCGCTCGCGGCAATCACGATGCGTTTGCCGCGCATCGGCATCGGTTCAGGCGCCTGTGCCGAAACTCGTTGCGCCGGTGCGCAAGCGCCAAGAATGCTGACAATGCACAGAGCGATCTTTGCGCATCGCATACTAATCCCGTCTTTCCTACTCATTCGGGATGGACTGCCGGTCGAGCTTACTTGGCGTAATTGACCGCCACCGTTCTCGTTCAAGCGCTTTAACTCTTTCACCCCTTCACCCTTATACGTCCCCATCCCCTACGGACTTCGCATGGCCAACACGAGTCACAAGTCGCCAGTTACGAGTCACGCTTTCAGCCCCTCGATTTCCCGCATGCGCGCGAACGCGCGCCGCACGTGCGGAATCACAATCGACCCGCCCACGATCAGCGCCACGTTCAGCGCGTCAATCACCTCGTCGCGCTTCCAGCCTTCTTCCCCGCAGCGCACCAGATGGTAGGTGATGCAGTCATCGCAGCGCAGCACCGCCGACGCCACCAGCCCCAGCATCTCTTTGGTTTTCGTGGGCAGCGCGCCCGGCTCGTACGCCTGGTGGTCCAGCGCAAAAAACCGCTTCATCCCTAAATGCCCGCAGCCCAGAATCTCCTCATTCAACCCCGCGCGAATTTTCTGAAATTCTTCCAGCCGATCCATGCTTCCTCCTAATGCATCGCGAGCGAGAGTGATTCTACCTATGAACAGCAAAAGATGAAAAATGGGCAGCAAATGCCAACCCCACTTCACGAACCCTCGTAAGAACAGTAGCGACGGCCGTGCACGCCCAACCCATGGCAACCCACCGGCGCACGCACGGCACCGCCTGACTCTTCACCCATAAGCATGAATATGGGAGCATGCTGGCATGAAAACCACACTGGAGATTCCCGACGCCATTTTCCGCCGAGCCAAATCGAAAGCGGCTGAGCGGGGCGTGCCTCTGCGGCAATTTGTGACCGAGGCGGTCGAGGACAAGTTAAAGGCCCTTCCCGCAACCGGCGAAAAGCCGTGGATGAAACATATGGGCAAGCTGAAGGACCTCCGAAAGGAAAACGCGAATTGCCAAAGTTATGGAGCAAGCGTTTGAAGAGGTCGATCCGGAGATGTGAGCGTCGGAGACCCGGACTTGATCAAAGACACCAACGCCCTTTCCGCTGCCCCGGACGGAACATCCGGCACAACACTTTATCATACAAAGTACTTGACATACGCCCCCGTCTCCCTTAGCATGGTCACCGGCCACCGATCCCTGATCACCGGCCACCGAGAATGGACGACGCCACCACTCGCCGCTCGCCGCACGAGGACTTGCAGTACATCCGCCAGACCCTCGCCGCCGCCGGCCACATCTCCACCGTTCCCGGCAAGGGGCTGGCGCTGATCGGCGTGCTGGCTCTGATCGCCGCCGCGGTCAACTTCAAATTTACCGGCGCTCCGTGGGATCCACGCGTACCGGATACCACACGAGTATCTGATGGTCTCCGAGTCTGGCTAGCGTTGCTGGCCGCTTCGCTTACCGTCGGCGCCATCGCCATGCGCGCCAAAGCGCGGCGCACGCAGCAGGCCTTCTGGTCGCCGCTGCTGCGCAAGGCGCTGGGCGGTTACGTTGCCGCGCTTGCGCTGGGCGCGTTGCTCACCGGATCGCTGATTGCCGCCGGGCGGCTGGATTTGCTTCCCGAAGTTTGGCTCGGCTGCTATGGCGTGGCGCTGGTCGCCGCCGGCGGCTACTCCGTCTCGCCGGTTCGCTGGATGGGGCTGTGCTTTCTCGCTGTAGCTGCGGCCGCCGCGCTCACGCCCGCATCATTCGGGCTTGCGCTGCTGGCGCTCGGCTTTGGCTGGCTGCACATCGCATTCGGCGCGTACATCGCCTGGAGGCACAGTGGCTAAGCATCACAAACCTGGCTCACCTGCGGCGCCGGTCGCCGCCACCACGCCCGCCGAACTCGACCAGCTCATCCACGAGCGCCTGCGCCTGGGCATTGTCTCCGCGCTCGCCGTCCACGAATGGCTCACCTTCACCGAACTGCGCGAGCTGCTGCAAACCACCGACGGCAACCTCAGCGTGCAAGCTCGCAAGCTGGAAGAGGCCGGCTACGTCACCTGCACAAAAAAATTCGAAGCGCGCAAGCCCAAGAGCATTTACAAGCTCACGGCGCGCGGCCGCAACGCCCTGGAAAGCTACCTCGAAAAGCTTTCTGACTTGCTGCCGCCGCTCAAGCAGGTGCGCAGCCCGGCGCTGGCGCGCCGCGGGCATATGCGCCCCCTCGCGTCAGAAGGGTAGGATATTGAACGTTGAACGTTCACGCTCCCGTTGAGCGAGTGGCCCTGCGCGTGCACAAAAAGTTTCGGCCCGGCTTGTCCCGCGCGACGGCGAGGACACCGGCCCAAGGAGCGCCATGGTTAAACGCATCGCTGCGATCATTTTCATCTTCATTTGCGCCACGGTTGCATGGGTCGCGCTGGGGGGCACCATTCTCGTGCGTACTTACGAGGCAGACGCTCGGCTCAAGGATCGTGTTGTCTCCACGTGGGGCGCGCCGCACGTGCAGCAAGCGCCGCGCGCTTCGTTCGATCGCATCGTTCACTCGAGAGTCGAGCAGATCGTGGATGGGCGCAAGGTCGCGACCACGAAGGAGGAAACCGTCACCGAGCATCTTGCGCTGGTGCGCACGCGCGCCCAGGCCGACCTTGCCGTCGAGCACCGCCAGAAAGGCTTGCTCTGGTACAGCACCTATGCCGTGAAATTCGCGGGTGAGTATTCCTTTGTGAACCACTCCGATGCCCCGCGAACCGTTACGTTCGCACTGCCTTTTCCAGCGCAACAGGCAACCTATGATGACGTCGCGCTCACCGTGAACGGCCGGAGCATGGAGCCCTCGTATTCAGCATCTTCGGCCTCCGCCTCCGCCTCCGCCGAGGTGCCGGCTGGCCAGACCGCGCTGTTCCATCTCTCCTATCGCTCGCGGGGTTTGGATCGCTGGGGATACAATTTTGGCGAGAATGTGAGTGGCGCCCGCGACTTCCAGCTTGTGGTGGCAACGAACTTCAAGGACTACGATTTCCCCGATAACACGCTCTCGCCCACGGACAAGCAGGAAAATGACGGCGGCGCGCAACTCACCTGGCAATACAAGAATCTCGTCTCCGGCGTGCCCATCGCCATTGCCATGCCGCAGTAGCTTCAGCCCGGGCCGCTGGCCGGGCAAATCAGCTTCTTCGCGCCGGTATCGCTC
>JBOGNS010000257.1:0-9398 GCA_050747305.1 Candidatus Acidiferrales bacterium
CCCCGCTTGCCTTTCCCCGACAACAATCGCTCGCTGCATTCTCCACTTCCATTATAAATGACCGCACAAGTACAGACCGCGCGATCAGCCGTGCCCGTTCCCGCCTGCCTTGGCCTTGACGTGCTGCAACTGGCGCACGCGCGGCACCCAATGCGTCAGATACGAGAACAAGTGCTCCTGTCGCGCCGCCTCCGACCGCAACTCCAGCAGCGCTTGCCGCGCCTCCAGCTCCAGCGGAAGCTCTCCGGCAATGTGGTAGGCGAGAGAAGCCGAAGCGCCAGCCTGAGGTGTTGGCGGCTTGGGTTCGTACAGGATGGCTTGCGCTTCCTTGAACAGATCGAGTAACGCGGCAACTCGATGCTTCGGAATTGCCTCCTCCGGTTCGTCGCCCAAGAAGTTGACGCGCGCTTCGTAGTACGCTTTTTCGTCGATCAGCTCTTCAATCGCGAATGGCGTGCGCCCAGCCGTGAGAATATCCATTCGCCCGTCTGGATACCGCTGAAGCAGCTTCAGGATTTCCGCGGTGCAGCCGGTGGTCGCAATCTGCGACGCTTTTTGCAGCACCACGCCAAACTCCACGCTCCGTTCCAGGCATAGCTCGATCATCTCTTTGTAGCGCGGCTCGAAAATGTGCAGCGGCAGCGGCGCGCCCGGCAGGAGAACCACTTCAAGTGGAAAGAGAGGGATTCGCTGGATGCGATTTGGATCCAAATTTAACAGGCTGCCTTTCTATGCTGGTTGAATCTCCGCCAGCGCGGCGCGCATCTCTTCCAGCGCGTGCTGATTGCCGGCCTTCTGCGCCACGCTCACGCCGCTCGACAAAATGGCGCGCGCCTCTTCGGTGCGCTTCAGCCGTGCCAGCAACTGCCCGAAGTGGAAGTAGCCTGCAACGTAGCTGGGATTGGTCTCAATCAACTTGCGAAAGTGTCCCACGGCCAGCTCGTGCTCGCCGGCGTTCACGCACTCCAGCGCCAGCCCGTAGCGCGCGAACGCGTCGCCGGGATGCGTGGCTACGAACTCTTCGAGTTTCTCGCGCCGCGTCTTCTGTGTCATTTCAGCCGCTCGCTGTGCCGCTTCGCGTCCGCCGGCCAGCCCACCGCTATCGCAACAGCTTCATGCGTGTTCGCGTGTATTATATCCGCTTCGCTGCTCCGCACGGCGCGGGCAATCGAAGCACGCTTGCTTTATCAGAAAGGACAGTCGATGGCGAAGAGGAAGGCCGCGAACGCTTCACGGAAAACAACCGCACGGGCGGGCAAACCGGTCAGAGCTTCGCGCGCCGAAATGGTGGAAGTGGTGCTGCCCAACGACGCCAACCCACTCGGCGCCATGCTGGGCGGCCGCGTGATGCACTTGATCGACATCGCCACCGCCATCGCCGCGCATCGCCACAGCAACAGTTACGTGGTGACCGCGTCGGTGGACTACCTCGATTTCCGCAATCCCATCCAAGTAGGCGAGCTGATCATCCTGCAATCCAGCGTCAACCGCGTGTTCCGCTCATCGATGGAAGTGGGCGTGAAAGTTTTTTCTGAGAATGTGCTCTCGGGCCAGCGCCAGCACACCAGCAGCGCCTACGTCACCTTCGTGGCCATTGACGAGAACCGCCGCCCCAAGCCCGTCCCACCGCTCATCCTGGAAACCGCAGAAGACCGCCGCCGCTGGCGCGAAGCCGCCGAACGCCGCAAGACACGCCTCGCCCACCGCTACAAGAACCGCAGCCGGTAGCACAGGCTTTCAGCCTGTGCGCCTCCATCGGCCAGCGACCATCCGCCTGAGTGGGACATCGCTCAGCGCGTGCGTAATGGCGCGCCGGAAATGCGCGCGCGATGAGGCTTCCATCACTCGTTGGGCAGCAGGAAAAAGACAATTCCCACTTCGACCTGCACGGTGTGGGTGATGCCGTTCACCGGGAAGAAATCTCCGCCCGGCCCGCTGGGGGTCTGGGACACGCCAAAGCGCGCCACGCGGCCGATATTGTCGCGCGCATCGAAGCGCAGGCCAAACCAGCGGGTGATACGAGCTTCGATTCCGCCGCTGATCGGAACCGTGAAGTCGTGGGTCGATGACAGGTTGGACGGCGCACCAATAAACTCGTTCTGGGCCAGCGCCTTGGCGGCGTCAGTGGGCGAATAACTTACCCAGCCGATGCCGGTACCCAGATAGGGCCGGACGCGGCGCCGCGAGGCAGTGAAAAAGCGAACCACGTTGAAGGTCACGTTGTTAACCCGGACGCCGTAATCGCGCTGCTCGGGCGTGCCGCCCATGTCGTTTACGCGGAAGTTGTTGCGGCCAAAGCTATAGTCGGCTTCCAGCGTCCAGTGGCTGGTGACGTCGACGCTGGCGCGGGCGCGCAACTTGCCGCCGGTGATGAACTCGGTGGTGAAGTTATCGCTGCCCACGGTGAAAGAGCGGTCGCCCTGCAACAGGGAACCGCCGCCGAAAATGGTGATCCGCGGATTGCCCTGTGCGGCAACACCCGGCGCCACCGCCGCCACAAGCATCAGGGAAGCTGCCCACACTGACAGTCTGCTGGTTCTCACGCTCAACCTCCTCTTCGAGTACGCAACGAACGCCATACGACTGGGTGACTCCAGCATAAGGAAGGCGAACGATGCCGCCTACTGTCCATTGGTATGAGTTGACGTAACAGTTAGCGGTGAGTCGTTGCGATAAGCAGATCGCCTGGACCGCGCGGACACAAAAGGACTTAGTGCTCGGACGAGTGACAACTCGTTCCTTCATTCGCGCGGCAGGGGCAGGGGGGATGCAGGTCAGCGTAGAAAGACGAAATCGGTTGCCAGTGCAACCTTCCAGGAGTCTTCGAACTCCGGCCGCTGGCTGGCCGGCAGGCGGTCAAACAGCGTTGTCGACGCTCGGTAGACGTCCTCCAGATACCTGCGGCTGATCCGCCCGAATGCGGCTAGGCGAAATGGACCGAAAAACCACACGCTGACCCGTAAGGCTTGGATGAAGCTAACCGCGCCGGCGCCCGCCAGCGCAGCACGGAGTTCATCCAGCGGCCCGGCACTAATACCGTAGGAGGCTATTGCCCGTCGAAAACGCCACAGCGTGCGCACGTCCTCGCGCAAGAGGCGCAGCCAGAGCAGCGCCAAACGCTTGCGCTCGTCACGCACCGCGATTGTCAGGCGCTCGGGAAGGGCGCTGCCGGACAGTTCAACGTAATCTGCCGGATCGAACAACCGATTTGCGTAGGGGAATCTTAAGCCTGGCAAGGGTACGATCTCCGCCACTCTGCCGAACGAAGCTGGCGCCTGCCAACGGGGCGCGCCGCGCAGCAGCGCCAGCAACAGCAGGGTCAAGAGCAATGCGCCCAGCAGAAGCAGCAGTAAGAGCGAATTCACCGCAAAGAACTCCGAGTGTCACGGATATTGTATATCCTCTTTCCGCTTTCCGCTGTCGCGACCTCGCCAGGCTGTGATAGAAAGCTGTGATGTATTGGATCCTACCCGTACTGAATACCGGACTCGAGGTCCTGCTGCTTTGGCGCCTCGTTGCCTGGAAGGCCTGGCGTTTCTACCCCATCTTCTTCTGGTATTTCGCCTACGTATTTGTTCGGACGCTGCTCCTAATCTACCTCAACATCGCTTCGCCGCTTAGCCCGATGGCCTACAGTATATGGTTTTGGTGCACGGGATACGTGGCCGTCAACCTGCGTTTCGCAGTGGCGTGGGAAATCCTCAAGAAGCTATTTGCCGGCCACCCGGTGCCGTATCGCGCCACCGGGACCCTCTTGGTGGCCACAATGATGGGTCTGGCTGGGTATTTCTATGTGGCAGGTTCGCGCGGCCTGAGCGCCTTCGTGGATGCCGAAATCAGCATCGCCTTCGCGATCGCGCTGTAGCTGGTGCTTGCCCTCTTCGCGGTTCGATACTACGCTTTGGCGCCGAGCGCCAACGTCTGGGGCCTGGCCGTTGGCCTGGGCCTTCTTTGCGCGGGTGACGTGATGAACTTCTCTGCCTGGGGACTGGATGAACGCATCTTTCCCATCGTTCGATACGTTAGGCCGGCCACATTCACCTGCACGCTGGTGATCTGGTTGCGCGCACTTTGGCGCTTCGTGCCGTCGGCGCAACAAGCAGGTGACCATGTGAAAGACCTTGATGCGCTGGTGCGCAGCAATCCATTGTGGCGAAGCGCTGCGGAGTCGCTCCGCAAGGCCTTGGGCTTGTGAAGATCTTGCCGGACCGGTGCTCTGGGATCGGGAGTTCTTCGATCTTTCGCGATGACTCCCGATCCCGAGCTTGTTTCAAGTTTCAGGGCCTTGGCCAAGGGGGCGGCGGAATGGGGAAAGGTTCGTCAATCAGGTTTGCTCTGAACATTTCTCACCTCCAGCGAAGTCACTGCTCAGCGCGCAACGTACGCGCGGGGAAGCAGGGCGGCTGGAGGCGGGAAAAAACTTTCACTCCAGTGAATGGCGCGACCGGGTGGCCTATTGCTTCGAGCAATAGATTCGGATAGGAATCTGCACGTGGAATCCAGAGACCGGCTTGCCAGAGTTCTGGAACGCTCGATGTCGTCGCTCAGTAGCCCGTTTGAGCGCCTGGTGTTTCTCGCATCGATCCGGGATGTTTACACCGGCCACTACCTGCATGAAGGCTGGGCGCAGATCGCAGACGCTCAGGACGTTCACGATGCGGCGCACGACATGCACCGCGCCGTATTCCGCGGCGTGATCGATCTGCCGTTGAAGCAATTGGTGGAGGAACTAAGGGTGCACTTCCGAACGCTGGGCGGGAGCGGACAAGAGATGGCCGCGGCGTGGCTTCAAGCGGAACCCTTCCGCGAAATGATGCCCGCCGGGTCTACGATCATGGAGCGGGAGTTCTTTGTATCGCAGATGAAACTGGCGCTGGCCGTCGTCGTCCACCCGCTCACATCAGACGCTCCGCCGGACTCAGACGCATCGCCACGCCGACTATCTGCCCCGCAACCTCTGCCTCGTCGGGATACTTAAACGTCTCGGCGGCCGCCGGGGACATCGGATGCGGCAGCAAAGTGAGGCGCCCTCCCGTAAGCTGACACCACGCGCAGCGGTAGCCATCTCGCAATTCGATGAAGTAGATCGGGCGTTCGGCCTCACTGAGCCATCCGCCGGTTGCCACGCGCCTCTTGTTGCCATCGATCATGACCAAGGCCCCGGGCCGAAGGATGGGATACATGGTGAAATCCGCCAGCCCGATGTATCCGAACATCTCGGTGCGAGGATTGATGTCCTGAAGCAGCACAGCTGGCACTCGTCCCCATTGGGCGATCATTCGATTCAGCAATTGCGTGGTGTCCCATCGGAAACTGGGATCGAGCCGGACCGGCACCGGAACCCGCGTGTCCGGATTATGCGCGGCCACCGCCACCGGATGTGTGGTTTCCAACTTCAGATATTCGCGGTACCGGTAGATGCGATCAGGGTTGACGCCGTAACGGTCGAGTAGCTCCACAAAATCCACTCCGTAGATGGCGCTCAAGCTGAAGAGCTTGAAAACGCTGGGGGCGGAGTCGGTATTCTCGATTTGGCTCAATCGCGCCGCTGAGATGTAGAACTCCTGATTCTCTTCCTCGGATGCGATGAGGGCGCTGCTCTTCTGGACCTCAATTACGCCCAGCCCAAGGCGTTCACGCAAGACCTTGAGGTACTGACCGCCTGGCTGCGCCATCGATTCCTCCCGCAGCCCACTTAAATCGTTCGCGGGCCGCTTCGCCTCAACCTCGGCAAGAATTTCAGTCCACTGAAAAGAATAATAAGCCAATGGACCCAGTAAATCCTTAGAAATCAAGCGACTTGAATCGAACTGATCTAGAGCATTGACACCGCGAACCACAAAACCGAGCCGACATCATAATGCAACCCGTCAGCGGACGCAGAAGGTGGGCGCAGGTGGCAGCGCCGCGACAGTCCCAAACTGGGCTGTGGCCGAGGGCGCAGAGTAGCGCGCGAGATCAAGATTCCATCGCTGCATTGCCGGATGCCGGAGGTGATAGGGGCGGTGTTCAGCGCTGCGGGCCGTCCGAGTGCCTTTGCAAAGGGACCAATACGGACGCCGGGCTTTCAGCTCGGCGCGATGGAACGAAGGGGCTCCCGTCCCCAAGCGGGAGCCTCTTCTCTTTAGAAGGGTAGCCGGCACGGGATTGGCCGTTGAAACAACGGAATTTGGCGGAAGCGTGTGGGAGTCGAACCCACCATTCCGACGAAGTCAGAATCGCCGGCTTTGAAGGCCGGGAGAGTCACCGGACCCCTTTCGCCTCCGTGGCCATTATAGATGTGAGGGGGAGGTCGCTCAACCCGGCACCCGAACGTTCAACGTGGATGAACGCCGATTGAGCAGATGAACGCAATTTGGAAGTGCATTTGAAACTGGTTGCGGCATTCAGGAAAAGCCCCCGGCCTTATATAGTGAGGGCGGCGTAAAGCCGCCCCTACGTCGCGCCCACGACCTCGATGCGGCGCTCCTCATCCGAGGCATGCTCGAAGCGTACGCGCACCACGGGCCAGTCGCTGCGAAGGCGCAGGCGGTCGGGCCATTCCACGAGCACCACGGCTGGCTCAGCGAAGACATCCTCCAGGCCCAATGTGTCGAAGTCGTGCGTGTCGCCGATGCGGTACAAGTCGATGTGGAACACTTTCACGCCGGTCGCCGCATTGCGAAACACGTGCACCAGGGTGAACGTGGGGCTGGTGACTTCTTCCTCGCGCGCCGCGCCCAGCCCGCTGACGATGCCTTTGGCGAGTGTTGTTTTCCCCGCGCCCAGCTCGCCGCTCAACAGCACCAGCACCGGCGGCTTCAGCCGCGCAGCGAGTTCGCGGCCTAGTTCAATCGTCTGCTCAGCAGAAGTCGAAACTCGATTCATTTTTCTGCGCGAGGTCACTCGCGAGATTTTGTGCGAGTTCGCTGGCGACACAGGAAGCGCGCGCCAGTTTCCCAATCGCAAGTTGCACCGCACGCGCCAAGTCGGATGCGGGCGCCACTTGTACACCGGCATCAGCGGCCGTGCGTGCGGCGAGCCCGTGTACGTACACGCCGAACGCAAGCGCCCGCGCAACATCATGGTTCCTCGCTGCGGCGTCACTCCCAATGCCGCAGAACTGTGCCACTGCTGCCGCCAGCACGCCCGTGAGCACATCGCCCGTACCGCCGGTGGCCATAGCCGGCGTTCCCGTGGGATTGATGAATAATTCTCCGCGCGGCGTCGCAATCACGGTGCGATAGCCCTTCAGCACCACCTGCGCGTTCCAGCGCGTTGCCGCCTCCAGGGCGATCTCATTGCGACGCGCCTGCACATCTGCCGTCGTGACGTCGCACAGCCGCGCCATCTCGCCCGGATGCGGCGTCACTGCCAGCCACGGCGTTGCGCGCTGCTTCAATTGGTCAGCTCGCCCCGCAAACGCGTTCAACCCATCCGCATCGAGCACGATCGGAACCGGCGACTGCTTCACCACCGTGCGCACAAACTCCTGCGTCTCCGGCTGCGTGGAAAGGCCGGGGCCGATCGCCAGCACAGACTTCCCCTTCAGCAACGCCTCAAATCGGCCGTATTCCAAGCTGCGTAAGCTGATGGCGCCGGTATCGGTTTCCGCCAGCGGCTCGGTCATGTACTCCGGCGCGAACGAGGCCACCACCGGCTGCGACGATTCCGGCGTGGCGATTGTGACCAAACCAGCGCCGGCCCGCAGCGCGCCCATCCCCACCAGCGCCGCGGCCCCGGCCTTGCCGCGCGAACCCGCCGCCACCAGCACGTGGCCGAAGTCGCCCTTGTGCGCGTCGCGTTTGCGCACCAGCGGCAGGCCGCGAAACTCCTGCGCCTCGAGCCACCGCCAATTCGATTCACTCACTTCCTCGATCAACTGCCACGGCGAGCCGATACTCGCCACGACGAGCCCGCCGACGCATTCGCCGGCGCCGTCCTGCACCAAGCCTCGCTTCGGCGCAGTGAATGTTACGGTGTGGTCCGCGCGCAGCACCGGGCCGCGCGACTGCGCGCCATCGCACGCCAGGCCCGACGGCGTATCCACTGCAATCATGGTCACGTCGCCGTGCCGCCGGTTCACATCTTGGATCGCCTGAGCGATTACGCCTTCGGCTGCGCCGCGCAGCCCCGTGCCCAGCATCGCGTCCACGATTACGTGCGACGCAGCCACGCTGTCGCGCACGTGCTCCCATTCCACGCAGGTGGTAACGCGTGTAACTTCTATGCCCGCCTGGCGCAGCCGGAAGTAATTCTCGGCGGCATCGCCCTTCAAGGCCTCCGCGTCTGCAAATAACAGGACCAGCGGTGTGTCGCCCGTTGCATCACGCCAGCGACGGGCAAACGCCAGCCCGTCGCCGCCGTTATTTCCTTTTCCGCACAGCACCGCAACCCGCCGCCCCTGGTTCCACAGTCCCTTTTCCTGAATGAATTGCACCACGCGCGCCGCCGCGTTCTCCATCAATTGGAGAAACGGCACACCGTGTTCCACTGCGGTGCGACGATCAATCTCACGCATCTCCGTTGCGGTGACGACTTTCATGCGCTCGCTCCGTCGCGCCAATTCATCCCATCGAAACACCCGTAGGGGTAGGCCCCTGTGCCTGCCCAGCCCGGGCTTGTCCACGCGCGGCGCGAGCGGCGTTGAAACCCGACACGGGAACTACGCGCCACGCAGGGCGGCCACAGGGGGCCGCCCCTACTTCACCTGCGCTACGATTACCGTCATGTCGTCAGCCTGTTCCTGCGTTCCGGCCCATTCTTCGGCGGCGCGTACCAGCGTCTCCGCAAGGGCTTGCGGCGGCACAGCCTGATGCCGCAGCACCTCCGCTGTGAGTTGGCGCACGCCAAACTGCTCGCCATACACATTCTCCGGCTCCACCAGCCCATCGCTGTAGGCCACCAGCAGGCTACCCGGCTCGAGCACCAAGTTTCCCTGTTCGTAAGCGCAATCGTCGAACAATCCCACCACCGTGCCGCCTTCCTCCAGCTTTCGTACGCAATCACCTACGACGTAAAGCGGCGGCAGATGCCCGGCGTTGGTGTAGTACAGCATGCGAGTCGTTGCGTCATACGTCGCGTAGAAAAAGGTCGCGTAGCGGTCGTCCGACGTGTTGATGTACAGGTGCCGGTTGACGCGCGACACCAGTTCCGCGGTGTTGGTGGAGAGTGCGCCATCCAGCAGCACCTGGCTGCGCAGCGCCGCTTGCAGGCTGGCCATCAACAGCGCCGCAGAGATTCCCTTCCCGCTGATGTCGGCGATGGCGATGCCCAGCCGATTCTGGCCCAGCGGGATGAAGTCGTAATAATCACCGCTCACCACGCGCGCCGCGCGACAGACCG
Source organism: Candidatus Acidiferrales bacterium (assembly GCA_050747305.1). Lineage (GTDB taxonomy): Bacteria > Acidobacteriota > Terriglobia > Acidiferrales > UBA7541 > JBOGNS01. The sequence goes on from JBOGNS010000257.1 coordinate 9,325, forward strand.
CAGCCAGCTCCAATTGCGGCAGCGACGGCAACTGTTGCGGGAACAGTTGCGCCTGCACCTGTTGCGCGATGGCC
>JBOGNS010000258.1:0-4268 GCA_050747305.1 Candidatus Acidiferrales bacterium
CATCCCGGTCGGCGGCAATCCGCGGCCGGTGACCATTCCGCTGCTGACCATGTCCGTCAGCAACATCGCCACCGCGGCCACCCCGATGGATATCAGCGTCACCTGCCCCGCCAACACCTTCTGCGAAGGCTATTCGCTGATGGTGCCGGCGCAGAATCCCAGCTTCGGCGCATTTGTGGCCGGCGGCACTTCGTTCAGTGTGCCGGTGTTGGGCGATGTGAACTACAGCGTGGAAGCGCGCGCCTTCCAGCCGATGAGCGGCGGCGTAGCCACCTGTACCCCCTCGTCGGTGACCACAACCCTCGACGCCACCGACGTAACCCTGAAGGTAAGCTCCGGCCTAACCACCACCGCAAAGCAAATCAGCTTCACCGTTTGCATGTAAGCACATGATGCGGGCAGGGGAGCGGCTTGGGGTTCGCCAGTGAATCGGGCTTGACTTCAAGAGCGCTGAAGACTATATATAGCGCGTGCGATTCGAGGCCCCGCACCCGATTCCGTATCAAGGAAGCAAGCGGCAGCTCGCAGCAGCAATCCTCTCGTTTGTTCCTTCCGGCAAGTATGAGCGCCTCATTGAGCCCTTCGCCGGCTCTGCGGCCATAACGCTTGCGGCGGCCCAAAAACGGATTTTCTCACGCTATACAATCGGTGACGTCTTGCCGCCCCTCGCAGCAATTTGGCAAGCGATCCTCCACTCCCCTCAGAAGTTAGTCGAAGAATACCGTGGCCTCTGGAATTCACAGCTCTCCAATCCACGCCAGCGATTCAACGACATTCGGGAGCAGTTCAACAGGGATCACAATCCGGCCAAGCTACTATTCCTACTAGCCCGGTGCGTCAAGAACTCAGTCCGATTCAGTCGCAACGGTGATTTCAATCAATCTGCCGACATGAGACGTTTGGGGGTTAGGCCGGGAACACTCAAGAAGGAGATCTTGGCGGCTCATAACTTGTTGTCCGGACGCTGCCAGGTACTTTGCGGAGACTTTCGGCAAACGCTGCTTAAGGCCGGGCCGCGCGACATTGTTTACATGGATCCCCCCTACGAAGGCGTTAGCCGGGGACGCGATTCACGCTACGTCGCCGGAGTTCCAAGAGATCTGCTCGTTGGTGCTCTGGATGAACTCAACCACCGCGGAGTTCAGTTCCTGCTTAGCTACGACGGGACATGTGGTGAAAAAAAGTACGGCGAACCGCTGCCAGCTTCTCTTGGACTGCGACGAGTTCTTCTGGACGCGGGTCGGTCCAGCCAAGCCACCCTAAGTGGCAGGAAATGGAAGACCACCGAATCGCTTTATCTTTCGCCTGGCCTTTCCGAGTCTGATGGTCTTCCCGAGCTTGTTCGGCGTGGCGTGCCAGCAGGTCAAGCGTCGTTATTTCGCTGAAACTTCTTGCCGAACTAACTGCTTTATTCCTTCTTGGATCGAAGTCCCTTTTGCCTCACATAACGCGTGAAGCGTATCTATTAAGCCCACTTCCTGTCCTACCCATGTGAGGGCAACTCTTCGAATCTCCGCCAGAGCGACGTGTGTGTGTTTGTCGGGGTTTCCCCAGTAGCACGATTGACACACGCTCACCCGCTTTTCTCCTCGCCAATTCAGGCACTGCTCACAAGTCCACGATTTAGTCCGGTTGCACGAGGGGCATAGGAGCATGAATTCGGAAAGCTGTTCTCGGGAGGCTTCCCCAGCCACATGATACGGAACGCGGTGATCAATCTGAAGGTATCGCGGGTCGAACACCGCGCCACAACTCGCACACCTGTTGCCGCAGAGTCCGAGCAAGGCCGCTTTGAACTTCTTGGAAAAAGCTTTCCGACCGCCTGCCTTCTGCTGCTCCCAAATCGCGGCGAGATTGAGGCGGTAAGCAGCTATCTTCCTGCCTTTCTTGTCAGGAACTCTGTATGTTTCCAGCGGGATTCCGTGTTCCTTAACATCCTGGGCGGCCCGTGGCGGATGCTCGTAACCGTAGAGGTCTTGAAGCTCTTCCGTAGTGACGTAGCCGTTCTTGAGGATATGTTCCAACACCGTGCGCGGACGCTTGGCCCGGACTGCACGGATCCGCTGACGAAGGTCAGCCGGAAGCCTTACTTTTCTGCTTTTCTTTCCCATCGCTGTGAGGAAATTAGGGCCGAGGCAGCAACACCCAGCGCTTCAGCCAGTCGGCTCAGGGTAGTTAGAGTGATGTTTCTTTCCCCCCGCTCGATCGCTCCAACATAGGTGCGGTGAAGGCCGCATTTTTCTGCAAGGCCCTCCTGGGACAAGCCAAGCCCCGTGCGCAGAAGGCGCACGTTTTGCGCGACTACACGATTCGGATCCTTCTCCGGCATGGGCCCGCAAAATCTTAAACAATGATGTCTATTTATCTACAGACTAGATATAGCGCGGGCCGCAGGCATATGGGAAAACCGATTTTGGGCTTTCACCGGCGGAGTCTATCGAGCAGCGGGAACAACAGCACGCTGAGGGCGGCATTGACCAGCGATGCGATGAGCAGCTCGGCGCTAAAGAACTGCTCGCTTTCCTGCAAGAGCAGCCGGCGCGTGGCGGCGAACACGACCTGGTGCACGTGGAAGAAGACGAACATCAGCAGCGCGCGCGCCAGCGGATGCTCCACGTCGACCCGCGCGCCAACCGAGGATGCGCCGAAGCCGACCACCGTCTTGGCGATGCCGTAAAGCCCGATGGGCGTGCGGCTGATGCCGTCTTGCAACAGTCCAACCGCCATCCCCAGCAGCAATCCCGTGGAAGGATTGCGGCGACTCAGGCCGAAATACAGCGTGATCATCAGCGGCAGGTCCAGCAGCGCGGCGCGCGGGAAGTAGATGGGCAGCGACGCCTGCAACAGCAGCGCCAGAAACACCGTGCCCCACACCGCCGGCAGCGAGTACTTGTGGACTTCAATGTGCTGCTCGATTTGATCGCGGAGCGCCATCAGCGGGAAATCAGAAGGCAGAACTCAGAACGCAGAACTTCGAGCAAGCTGACAGCTCCCAGCCGACAGCTTACAGTCTGACCCTTATGGTCGCGCGCGAGGGAGAAATACGCTTGTTCGCACCAGCAAGATACACTGGACTGAAAGCTCATTGTGAATTGGTTCGTTCTTCTTTCTATTTCTTAGCTCGGAGTTCTGCGTTCTGCGTTCTGAGTTCTGAGTTCTGCGTTTCTCGTTCACTGCCGTCGGTCGATGGCGCTGGGCATGATTCATCGTTCCTCGTTTCCCGGCGCCGTGGCGGTTTTTGCCGCGGCGGCAGCGGGCGCCGCTGCCGGCGCTGACGCAGCAGGAGCGGACGCGGGCTTGGCGGCTTGCGGCAGGAGCACCAGCACTTCTTCCAGGCGGTCGAGCCGCGCTGCAGGCCTGACGCGAATTCTCTGGAATGGCGTACCCGGCGCGGCGTCGATCACCGTGCCGATGGGCAGATCCTTGGGGAACACGCGGTCTTGTCCCGAAGTAAGAATGCGCTGGCCGCTCGACACCGCCTCGTCGTTGACCACGTAATCCAGCAGCAGCCACGGCTCGGACCGCCCGCGCACCACGCCCTGCGTACGCGAGTCGGCCAGCAGCGCGCCCACGCCGCTATCCTGATCATCGAGCAGCAGCACCTGCGCCGTGTTCGCGAAGACTTCGACGGTTTTGCCGACGACGCCATCGGGCGTAATCACCGGCAGGTTGCGGCGCACGCCGTCGCGCTCGCCGCGGTTGATGTAAATGATGCGGCTTGCGCCGCCCACCGCGCCGGAACCAATCACCCGCGCCGCCAGCATGGGCGCGCTTCCGGCTGCGCCTTCGAAATCAAGCAGCGCCGCCAGTCGCACGGCCTCCGCGGCATGGCTCTCCAGTCCCTGGTTGCGCAGTTTCAGTTGGTTCAGTTCCTCTTGCAGCCGCTCGTTTTCTTCGCGGAGGTTGCGCAGGTCCACATAGCCGCGCCAGGCGCCCGAGATGCGATCCACCGTCCACGCGCTGGCGTGCTGGAAGGGCGACACCATCCACACCGCCCACACGCGAACCAGGCGCACATCGCCGCGGCCGTCTGCCGAGCGGCGAATCTGCGCCGCCAGCAGCAGCACTTGCGCCAGCAGGACGACGCCGAGCAGCGCCAGCGAACGATGTCGAGCGGATACGACGTAAAGCACGTGAACCTGTCTTGCGCTCAGGCGAGCAACCGGAACCGAAACACCTAGCTTACAGCCGACAGCTCACAGCTTACAGTAGAAAGGCAGAACTGCGGGCTGTGAGCTGTAAGCTGTCGGCTGTGAGCTGTCCCTAAT
>JBOGNS010000259.1:0-5775 GCA_050747305.1 Candidatus Acidiferrales bacterium
GAACTGACCCGGTTGTACGTCCGGACTCGGTGGGTTCATGGCGTTCGCTTCATGCCAAGGCGATGAGTTCGATTTCCACCCGGACGTCGCGGGGCAGGCGCGCGACCTCAACGGTGGCTCGGGCCGGCGGGTTGGATGCAAAGTAACGCGCATAGGTTTCGTTCATGGCAGCAAAATCGCCGATATCTTTTAAATAGACTGTGGTCTTGACCACGCGGTCCAGCGCGCTGCCTGCGGCTTCCACAATACCTTTCAGATTCTCCAACACGCGCTCGGTTTGCGCGCGGATGTCGCCATCGACGAGTTTGCCGCTGGCAGGGTCGAGCGGAATCTGCCCGGAAACAAAGAGGAAGCCGTTGGCTTTGATGGCCTGCGAGTAAGGGCCGATAGCGCTGGGCCCGCGGTCGGTGGTGATGGCCTGCTTCATGTCGTTCCCGTGGGGAAAAGGTTCAACCGCAGAGGAGGGCAGATTAACACAGAAGGCGAAAAATCCTTCATCGGTTGCTGAAGGTCGGAGTCCACGCTCGGCTAATGGTCGGTTGCCGTTTTCTCGTGTTTCGTGCGGAAGCTGGCAGGGATGACCGACAGATTGAGCCACTGGCGAAAGAATTCCTGCGGGTCGTGGCCGGTTTCAACGTGGATGGCGACGCGCAAATCGTTGGTGGTCCAGATGCGGCCGCGAAGGGATTGCAGCATGCGCTTGAGCGAGGCGTTGAGCACGTCTCGCCCCAGGCGGGACTCCAGCGCGGCAACAAACAGCGTGGCCTTCGACTCCTGCAATTGATGGCGGGCGTTGTCGTCGCCGCCTTCCCTCTGATCCGCACTGGTGCCCAGCGCGGCGTGAGCTTCGTCGTAGCGCCGAATCGCCCTGGCTACGAAGTCGTGCTCCGCGGCGAGGTCGCAGCCGCCGGGTACCAAGCCTGCGGCGTAAGCGGTAAACGCCGCGGCCAGCGCTTGTGCGTCGGGGTCGGGGCGCGCGAGGTGATGAAACCAGAGGCGGGCGACAATCTTGTCGGCGACGCAGAACGCGGCCTTGCGATCCGCCACGGAACCGGTGAATAGGCCGGGATCGGTCCAGGCGGCATCCGGAAATGTGACCGCATCCGGCTCGGCGCTGCCGGCCGAGGCCGGGCCATTGACGAAGAGCAGCGACTCCGCCCCCAGCGAGCGCGGACCGAAGCGGCTTTCCAGCACGCCGATGGCTTGCGCGATGCGCTGCACGATGGCGCGGGCGGCGCTCTCATCGAGTTCGCCTGCCGACCATAGCGAAGCGCGCAGGACATTGGAACGCAGGCTGTGCTGCTGAAAACGGCCGGCAAGTACGAAGGGGTAGAGGTGCTCGGCGCGGCGCTGCCGGAAGCGGTGTACGACGGATTCGTCGCGGCGCTTTTGGCCTTTGGGCTCGCCGGAAGCATGCACCAGAAAGTCGCGCGGCACGGTAATGCGCAAGTCCCACGTTTCTGGCGGGTCGCCGCCGGCGCCGAACAGCCCTTGGTGCGCCTGCAATTCCGGGTACCAGCCACCGGCCTTGAGATAAAAAGAAGGCGTGCCGGCGGAACCGTCCGCGGCAAACAGATATTCGATTACCAGATCGCCTTTCTTCTTGCGCGGCCACGCAGGGCGCAGCGGGATGCGCACCGTGCCGGCGGGCGATAGGCGCGCTGGCGGCTCCGGCGCCACCGCCACGCCGTCGAGCACAAGCTTCAGGTCGCGCCGGCGCGATTCAGGGGGAAGCGTGACTTCGATGTAGTCGAGCGGCCGATCGCCGGTGTTTTGCACGCGGTAGCTGCCGCGCACCAGCAGTTGGTTGACGGCAATCCACTGCACCTCATACTGCTGCTTGTTGATGGTGTGGCCCGGGCCGAGCGGCGTGGCGCAGGCGCAGAGCAGCGCAGCGTATGCCGGCAATATGGCGGCGAGAGCGGGGCGGCGTGCGGTCAAAGCAGATTGATTTTAGCAGTGATAGCTGGCTCTTGGGGCGTGACTCATGACTGTGAAGGGTGACTCGTGAAGAAGCTCTGAAGTCGGGCCGAAATTAGAAGGCTGAAGTCGGATGTCTGAGGTCTGACTTCCACCGTTCTTTCTGAGGTCGGCGAAAAAAAAGCGGCAGCTTCGCTGCCGCACTCCAAAGATTCAGCGCGTGCGGCGCGGCTGGCGGCGGAAGCCGCCGGGGGAAGGCAGCGGCTTGACCACGGCATCGACTTGGGCATCGGTGACGCCGTCGCGGATGGCTTTCAGGATGCGCGCTTCGCTATAGCCTTCGTTGCGCAGCTTGGCGAGCGAAGGCGAATTCATCGTCGGCATACCCCGCGAACGACGACGCGCCAGCTCGAGCACCGTCTCTTCACGGAATCCGGCGAGCAGCAGGGCCTGGCCCTCGCCGGCCCACATGCCGAGGTGATTCAGCCGGGCGAGTTCCAGGATGCCGTCTTCACTCATGCCGGCGGCGCGCAGGTTGGCCGCGGAATAGCCGTCGGAAAAAGGCACGGCGCGCGACCGCGCGAGTTTGACCAGTTCCAGGCAAGTACGAACGCTGACGCCTGCGGAGCGCGCCGCGACAATCTGCGTGACCTCGTCCTCGGTGATTTCCAATTCTTCCAGATTCTTGATGGTGGAGTAGGCGAGGCCCGCTTCGTCCAGCGGCTTGGTATCCGCGCTGCGCTTGCAGGCGGCGGAGAGCAGCAAGCTAGCAACGAGCATCGCGAGCAGCGTGCGGGGACGCATGGTTGGATGGTAGTCCTGCAAACCGGCCGGGCAATGAAATTCTGTCTGGGCGATTCGTGCGAGGCAACGGCGCTGAGGTACAGGTGGGCTGGCCCTTAGGTTAGCGGAGAGGAGTGCGTGGCGTTTTCGGCAGGGGAAGTTCTGGAAGGGAAGTTTTGGAAGTCATGAAAGTTATGGAGGTTGTGGGCAGCAATACCCTATGCCAGTGCTCGGAACGCTGGGATAAGCGCCACCACTTTTCCATGACCTCCCGGGCTTCCGTAACCTCTCTTACCTCAAAGTCTCATAGGCTTCTCGTTCCCGGCCGTTCTGTCCCGTGTGGCCATTCGCACGCGCCGAGGCGCATCTGCGGCAGGATCGCCGGCGCACGGCGGCCGAGGACGTTACACGCGACAAACTCGCCCAGCGCCGGGCCAAGCTTGAAGCCGTGCCCTGAGCCGCCGCCTGCGAGCCAGACATTTGCGCACGCCGGGTGGCGGTCAATCACTAGATGCGCATCCGGCGTGCGCGCATACTGGCACACGCGGGTTTCGACCAGCGGCGCGCCGGCCATCGCCGGAATGCGGCGGGCGAGATACGCGCGCGCGTCGCGCACCGCTTCCGCAGAAATGGCGCGCTCGCCGGTGCTGGGATCGAAGCGCGGGCCGCTGCGGTCGTCGGCGACTTTCAGGCCGCGGCCGTGTGTGGCGGGAATGCCGTAAAAATACTGCGCAGGGTCAATCCACACCGGCATTTGCGCGGGGGTGTAGCGCGCGTCGCCCGCCGGCGTGCCGAAGAACAGCACTTCCTGCCGCGTAACCAAAATGCGGCGCGCCAGCAGCGACGGAAATAACTGCGGCAGCCATGCGCCGCACGCAAATACAAATTGCTCCGCTTCGACGGTTTGGTAGGACAGGCTTTCAGCCTGTCCGCTTTTCTGCGCCTTGGCGGCGCACAGGCTGAAAGCCTGTGCCACCTGAATCGCCCGCAAACGCCCGGCTTCGCACCGTGGCGGCTCGACGCCGCCGGTGATTACGCGCCCGCCTTCGCGCGCCACTGCGGCAGCTACCGCCTGCGTTGCCGCGCGCGCCAGCAGGAACCCCGCCCGCGGCTCGAACCATCCGAAGCTCACCCCCTCGGTGGAAAATTGCGGGAAGCGGCGCTCGATGGCCGTGCGGTCCAGCCGCTCGAAGGGGATGCGCAGCCGCTTCAGTGTAGCGAAACTAGCGCGCGAATAATCATCTTCCTCGCCATAGAGCCAGAGCACGCCACTGGGCACGAAGAGTTGCGTGCGCGACTCGCGCTCGAACTGCTTCCACAGTTTTAGCGCGCGCGCGGTCCACTCCGCGTAAATCGGCTTCTGGCCGTAGCTGGCGCGGATGACGCGAGTTTCGCCGCTGGAGGCGGCGCGCAGGTCGCCGGCGCCGAATGCGTCGATCAGGGTGACGCGCGCGCCCATGCGCAGCAGGTGCAGCGCTGTCCAGCCGCCAAAGGCGCCCGCGCCGATCACCGCGACTTCCAGGCGTGACCCGCGACGGCGTGGCCTTGCAGTTGCTCGTTTGGGAGGCATGAAGAAGGCGAGTATATCGGCGGCGTCGCGCAACCTCAATGCAGGTCAGAGAGTTTCATCTTGGACGAAGCGATTTTTTCATGTAGTTTGTGTCTGCGTTTCTGGAGGCGGGCGATGCAACGGCGAACTTTTTTGCGCGATGGCGCAGCGGCGGTGATGCTGGGTGCGGTGGCAGGTGAGGAATTGCTGGGGATTGCCGGCGCGGCGGGAAGCCAGCCACAAGCGGCGAGCGACGCGCGCAAGGCGGCGCACGCGGACATCGAAAAGAACCTTCCGCGGCATATCGAGAAGATTCAGGAGTATCTGCGCCAGCCTTCCATCAGCGCCGAAGGCACCGGAATCAAAGAGTGCGCGGAGATGACGCGCCGCTATCTGGCCGACGCGGGCTGCAAGGACGCGGAGCTGATTCCCTCGAGCGGCCATCCCGGCGTGTGGGGCTACCTGGATTCCGGCGCACCGAAGACGCTGGTCATCTACTGGATGTACGACGTGCAGCCGGTGAACGCGTCGGAGTGGAAAACGCCGCCCTTTGAGGCGCAAGTGGTGGCGGAGCCGCGCTGGGGCAAGCGCGGGCGGATTATTCGGGCGCGCGGCGCGATCAATACCAAGGGGCCGGAGCGCGCATTCTTGAATGCCGTGGAGTCCATCCGCGCGGCGAACGGCAAGCTGCCGGTGAACCTGATGTTCCTGTGCGAAGGCGAAGAGGAGATGGCCAGCCCGCACATGCCGGAGTTCGTGGCCAAGTACAAGGAGCGGCTGACGAAAGCGCATGGCGTGATGTTCCCGATGTGCAGCCAGGACCCGGACGGGCGCGCCACGCTTTACCTCGGCAACAAGGGCATCGTGTATGTAGAACTGGAGTCGCACGGCGGCGCGCAGGGCGGGCCGACGAAGGCGGAGATTCACTCCAGTCTGAAGGCGGCGGTGGATTCGCCGGTGTGGCGGATGGTGCAGGCGCTTGCGTCGTTCACCGATGCGACCGGCAACAAGATTCGTATTGCGGGGCTGGCGGACGGGATCCGTAAGCCCACCGCGCGCGAGCTGGAATTGCTGGAGGCGCTGCTGAAAGAGCTGGATGAAGCTTCGGCGAAAAAACTGAGCGGGCTGGAGCGCTGGATTGACGGCGCGGATTACCGTACCGCGATGCACCGACTGCTGTTCGACACCACCTGCAACATCGACGGCATCTGGGCGGGCTACACCGGGCCGGGCGGAAAAACCATCTTGCCGCACAAGGCGAATGCCAAGCTCGATTTCCGTCTGGTACCCAATCAGAAGGCGGCGGACGTGGCGCCGCTGCTGCGCAAGCATCTGGACGCCAACGGATTCAGCGACATCAAGATCAACTGGTCGAATGGCTACGATTGGTCGCAGACCGATCCCGACAGCGCATTAGTCAAGGCGGCGCTGGGAACGTATGCGGATTATGGCGTGAAGGCCGTCACGTGGCCGCGCATCGCGGGCAGCGCGCCGTTCTATCTCTTCACGCGCGAATTGAATTT
>JBOGNS010000260.1:0-20098 GCA_050747305.1 Candidatus Acidiferrales bacterium
CAGACCCGCCCGGGCCGATGTGAAGATCGGCCCCTACGAAAGGCCCGCTCAAAGCCACCACTCAGGCCGAGGCGCCTGCTGCCGGGTTCTGTTCCAGTTGCGCCAGCCGCTCGGTCAGTTTTGCCAGCTCTGCCTCGCGCTCCGCCAGGGTCGCCTGCATTTTTCTCACGACGTGCTCGGGCGCCTTGCTGCGGAATGACTCGTCGGCGAGCCGCATGCGCTTTTCCTCGACGTCCTTCGCGATCCGAGCTTTGTCTTTATTTAGCCGAGCAATCTCTTTTTGAATTTCCACCGCCCACAGCCTTACACCTACTTCACCGTGAGGTGTGACAAGGACCCTACCAGAGTTGGGGTCGATGGTAAAATGCGAGTAATCGATTTCACTGAACATTCCAAGTCGGAGTATTGCTTCCTCATTCGCTCGGCAAAGCGACCTATATCTGCCTTCAAGATTGCCAAGGGCCAATGGTGATCGCCGGTCCGGCGGCACGTTCATTTCGGCCCGCGTATTTCGAGAAAAGGCAATTAGCTGTTGCAGGTATAGCATATCCGATTCGGCCTCTTCGTCGCGCCACCCCGCGCGCGGGGCAGGAAAAGGTTCGAGCGCGATGGACTTGGCGCCGGCGCGCTGCGGCAGCTTATGCCAAAGCTCTTCCGTTAGAAACGGCATGAAAGGATGCAGCAGGCGCAGCGCAGACTCGAAAACTGCAAAAAGATTGCGCCAAGCGGCTGTCGCAGCCTCCCGATCCGTGGATGCCAGCGCGGGCTTCACCCACTCGATGTACCAGTCGCAGAATTCGTGCCAGAAGAACTGATACACAAGATGCGAAGCCTCGTGATAACGAAAGTTGGCGAGGGCGTCGTCGATTTCAGCCGACACGGTGCTGAGTCGTGAATAAATCCAGCGGTCCACTAGCGGCAATTCGCCACCGACGCGATAAGGCGCACCGGCGCGGGCTTCCGGGCCGGCCAGATCTTCCAGCGAGACACCGGCCACGGGGCTCTTCTCGAGATTGAAGAAGATGAAGCGCGCGGCATTCCAGATCTTATTGGCGAAGGCGCGCGCGGATAGAAAGCGTTCTTCACTCAGCAAAATATCCGTGCCCGGCGCCGCCTGCACGGTGAGCGCGAAGCGCGTGGCATCGGTGCCGTATTTCTCGATCAGCGCCAGCGGGTCCGCTACATTGCCGCGCATCTTGGACATCTTCTCGCCCTGCGCGTCGCGCACCAGGGCATGGATATAGAGATTGCGGAAGGGGATGCGCTCGGCTTCGCTCGATCGCGGCATGAACTTCACCCCAAACATAATCATGCGCGCATCCCAGAAGAAGAGGATGTCGAAGCCATTGATCATGAGCGTGGTGGGATAAAACGCTCGCAAATCAGCCGTGTCGTCGGGCCAGCCCAGCGTGGAAAACGGCCACAGCCCGGAGCTGAACCACGTATCCAGCACGTCAGGATCCTGCGTCAGCTTCGTGCTGCCACACTTGGCGCACTGCCGAGGCGGGCTGGCGGCCTGCGCGCGCCCCCCAACCACTTCCACTCGCGAATCGCGCGCCGGCGTCATCGCGCGACACTCTGCGCAATGCCACACCGGAATGCGGTGGCCCCACCAAAGCTGCCGCGAGATGCACCAGTCGCGGATGTTTTCCATCCAGTGCAGGTAAATCGCCTCCTGGTTTTCAGGCAAGACTTTAATCAAGCCTTCGCGCACCACTCGAATCGCCGGCTCAGCCAGCGGCTTCATCTTGCAGAACCATTGCACCGATAGCCGTGGCTCCACCACCGTCGAGCACCGCTGGCACAACCCGAGCGCATGCGTGTGCGGCTCGACTTTTTCGAGCAACCCCTGCGCGGTGAGGTCCTCAACGATTTTCTTGCGCGCGGCGAAGCGATCCATGCCGGCGTAGGCGCCGCCGTTCGAGTTGATCCGCGCGTCCTCGTCCATCACGTCAATTTCCGGCAGCTTGTGGCGCTTGCCGATTTCGAAGTCGTTGGGGTCGTGCGCCGGCGTGACCTTCACCGCGCCCGTGCCGAACTCCCGCTCCACCGCCGCATCGGCAATCACCGGAATTTCGCGATTCATCAGCGGCAGCAAAATCTTCTTGCCGACGAGATGCGCATAGCGCTCGTCATCCGGATGCACCGCGACGGCGGTATCGCCCAGCATCGTCTCCGGCCGCGTCGTCGCCACCACCACGTGCCCGCCCCGATGTACTGCATCGGGGCCCGCCACTGGATACCGAATGTGCCAGAGATTGCCGTTGCGTTCCTCTTTCGGCGTCTCCAAGTCACTCAGCGCCGTTTTGCAGCGCGGGCACCAATTCACCAAGTAGCGGCCGCGGTAGATCAGGCCCTCGTTATAGAGCCGCAGAAACGCCTCGAGCACCGCGCGATATCGCGGCGGATCCATGGTGAAGGCTTCCCGCGACCAATCCACCGAATTACCGATGCGCCGCATCTGGTGCTGAATCGTGCCGCCGCTTTGCTCCTTCCACTGCCACACGCGCGACTCGAAGGCTTCGCGGCCGAGCTTCTCGCGCGATGTGCCTTCCTGCGTGAGTTGCCGCTCGACCACCACTTGCGTCGAAATTCCCGCGTGGTCGGTGCCCGGCAGCCACAGCACGCGATAGCCTTGCATGCGCCGCCAGCGCATCAGGATGTCAATCTGCGTGTGTTCGAGCATGTGGCCCATGTGCAGCGAGCCGGTAACGTTGGGCGGCGGGATCGCCAGCGAGAACGTGCCTTTGTCTGCCGCGCGGTGCTGCTCTGCCACTTCCGGCGTGAACAGCCGCTGCTCGACCCAAGCCTGCGCCCAGCGCTCCTCGATCAGGTGCGGCTCATACGATTTGGAGATTTCAGTTGGCATATTGTGCGATGCCGCGTGCTCCTACGTGGAGGCGACCTCAATATACGGGCACGCGCAAACTCACGTCAAATCCGGCGCAAGGATGCTATACTGACAGCGGAGACAGTGATCATGGCGATGAAAGAGAAAGAGTGCGAACAAGCCATCGACGAGATTGTGCAGATCATGCTGCGCTCTTTAGACCAGTTTCCTCTGAAGGAGCGCGAAGAGCGGCTGCGCAATATTAAGGAAACACTCTTTAGCGCGGGCCGATCATCGCGCGGAAGCTCTGAAAGGCCGTCCGTCGCGGCGTGTTATACTCAGGGTGGGAGCCGAGGATGACACGCACTCAAAAACGCGACGCCGCAATCGAACAGATCGTGGACATTATGGAACGTTCTCTTGCGAAGTTCTCACCAGAGGAGCAGGAGAGGCGGCTTCGCCGCATGGAGGAGATCGTGTTCAAGTCCGGCCGATCTTCTGCCGAAAAAGCTGCAAGGCGAGTGCGAATTCGTCCGTCCCGTCCTTCACGTCGCCTTCGCGCAAAGCGCTGAGAAAAGCGCGCTCGTCCTTGTTTCGCATTGCTTCCGCCGCCAATCGCCACATTCTTTCCCGTTTCCTCCTGCGTTCATCGTCAGCCGGCCGCCTTCCGCGGCGCTTCTCTGCTTCATAGACATCCTGTATGTCGTCCTCTTCAAGGGTCATCAGGGCGCTGATTCCGATTAATTTTCGGTTTTCTTGCGGAACATATCTTCGGCGAGGGGGCGAATCACTTCTTTGGTGATGCGCTCGAGCAGTTGCGGCTGGAGGGTTTCGAGGCCTTTGCCGATTTCGCTGGTCACGCGGTGCACCACCATCGGCTGAATTTGCGACACCACGCGGTCCACGATTTCGTCCACCAGCGCATCCTGCTGCGCTTGCGAGAGCGCCATCGCGCGTGGCGCAAGCTCGGGCGCGTCCACCGGAGCGGCCAACGCGGGACTCTCTTCGAACTGCGCAGCGGTGACTGCCGGCGACGGCACGACATCCTCCATTGACGGCAGCTCGTAGACCTGCGGCGGAGCCGCAAAAGCCGCATCGGGATCCGGCTCGGACCAACCCGACTGCGGCAAATCAGCGGAGGCCATTTCCACCGGCGCGGGAGCTGCCTCCGGCTCAGGCAAAGGTTCAGGTTCCGGCTCCGGGAGGCGCACTTCGGGGATGGGAATCTCATCGCTCATCGGCCGCGACGCGGGTGACGGCGCCATGTCCTGCACCGGCTCGGCAGGTTCCACAGACTCGCCGCTTCCCACCAATTCCGCCAGCGGAGACGACATGCTGGAAAATTCCGCCATGCCAGCGGCATTGTCAGACGTGATCAATTCCAAGTCTGCGCCGCCGTTGTCGCCAAATTCGACTTTGATGGGCGGCGCATCCGGCGCGGGCTGGCGCGCTTCTTCCATGATCCCCGCGGCGCCGTCGTCATGCGCGGGCGAGGTGAAACCCATTCCTGAAGCACTGGAGGCCTCGAAGCCCAGATGTGATTCGCTTTCCGTCTCCGGATCAGCGGACGAACCGAGCACATCGTCGAAGCCCAGCGGCTGCTCGGCTTGGTCGAACGAGAGCCGCGACGGCCGCGTGGTATACACATCCATTTCCGGCTCCGGCTCAACGGCAGGGGCGGGAGGAGGCGGCGGCTGCCCCGTAATCTCTGCGACTTCCGCTTCGGAAAGTTGCTGCGTGTCTTCCACCTGCGGCGCTGAGGAAGCGAATGTGCTGTGTGACAGCATTTCCGCAGCGGCGCGCGACCTGGCAACGCGCTCCAGCATGGCGCTGACCGCACCGATCAAATGATCGGTCGGCACGAACGGCTTCTTCAGTACGCCATCCGCTTTCACCGATTGCACGCGGTGTTCATCCAGCGGATCGAATGCGCCCACCAGCAGGAACACCGGCACTGCCGCCAGCCGGTCGTTTCCTTTTATCCACTCGCAGAGTTCATACCCGTCTTTCACCGGCATGAACACGTCGGCGAGCACCATATCCGGGTTCAGGATTTCCAGCTTCTTGACTGCCGCATCGCCATTGGCCACACCGATCACGTCAATGCCCCTTTCCCGCAGGGCATTGGCCACCATCTTCTGGATGTTGCTGTTGTCGTCGGCAACCAGAATCGTGGGCACCCAGGTGCTCCTTCCGTTCCGTCCCAAGGCTGCGGTTGCGCCAGCATCCCACTCAAGCCCGCAAACAAGGCAAGAGCGCAGGCGCCTCTATTCGCGCCGGTTAACTTTAGCGTCTCTGGCTGGCCGTTTGAACCATCCAGCTATCGCCTGAACTGAGACGCCTTCAGCGAGGCCCGCTCTTCAAATGGCGCAAAAACCGCGCGAGGACAAACCCGTGCTGCTGGGCACAGAGTCAGCGTATTGGTAACACCTTAATTCAGGCGAGTCAACCGGATTGCACACCCCGCGTGCGGAACCTGCAAGGTGTGAAAGCCCATTCCAACCCACCCGGCGGGTGTGGATAGGCTTCTACCAGGGGATGAGTTTGCGCAGGCCGGACTTTTTCTTTTTGCTGGAGGATTCCTTCTCGTCTTTCTTCTTCTCGTCCTTCTTGTCGTCCTTCTTCTCGCCGGTCTTGGGGTCGACGCGCAGTGGGATATCGGACGTGGCCGTATTCGCCGCAGCGCCGGGGTCGTTGGTCTTGGCGCCGCCGTTATCGGCAGCATCGGTGGCGGGAGCTGGGACTGAATTGCCGCTCGCCGTTGCGCCAGCGGCAGTGCTGCCTTGCAGATTGAAATTCTGCCCCGGGCGCAAAGCTTCCAGCGTGGCTGTGGTTTCTGCCGGCGGCTCCAGGTTGGGCGGGCCCGCGCGCGCGGCCATGGTGGTATCCGGGCGCGAACTGAACATACCCAGCGTCCGACCAATCATGCCTTTGCGCTTGTGCTCGATTTCGGCTTCCTTCTGCATGCGCGCCAGAGCTACGGGATCCGGCTGCGGGATAGGAACGCCGAGATCTTCGAGGCGCGCCTTCGCGTCCTGCACCAGCGGGGAAAGCGGGTAATCCTTCACCACGCGCGAATAGAAGCGTCCGGCCACATCGCCGCGCTCCGACTTCTCGAAAATGTCCGCCAGCATCATCAACGACCGGTCGGCATTGCTGTAAAGCGGGTAGCGGTCGGTAAGCTCGATCAGGCGGCCGCCGGCGGCGCGGTATGACCCCTTCACGTAGTAATAGCGGGCAATGCGGTAGTCGCCCTCGGCCAGCACTTCCTGCACGTCGCGCAGCCGCTGCTCGGCCTCTGCCACCAGTTCATGATCCGGATATTTCTTCAAGAACTCCTGGAACTCCACTTCCGCCGAGCGCGCCTGTGTGCGGTCGCGGTCCGGTTTCTCGAGCCGGCGGTAGTGAGCCATGCCGACGCGAAACTGCGCGTACGCCGCCTCCGCCATGAACGGGAAGAACGTCGCGAAATCTTTGTACTCCTGCACAGCCAGCGTCAGACCGGCCGAGCCGCCCTCTTTGTAGTAGGAGTCGGCCATCGCCAGCTTGGCTTTGGCGAGATAATCGCTGTCTGGGTAGGTGTTGATCAGCGTCATCAGGTTCAGACGGGCAGCGGTGTACTTGCTCTTCTGGATGTCTTCCAGCGAGCGCTCGTAAAGCACGCGATCAGGCTCGACGCCGTCTTCCAGCCCTGCGCCGAGCTTGGCGGTCTTGCGCCCGCAACCCGCGAAAAGCATGGTGATGGCCAGGACGCTCCCGGCGAGACGAAAAGTCTTGTGTAGCATCATGGTTAAACCTTCTGCGAAAGGGCCTCAGTGGCCAAATGTTTGAGTTTGCGGAATGCTGCCCCCGGATCCCCCGAACGAAAAATCGATGTGCCCACCACTAGAATCTCCGCGCCGGCGCGAGCGATTTCGGCCGCGTTTTCCGGCCCGATGCCGCCATCCACCTCGATGCGGAAGTTATGATTATACCGGGCGCGAAGCTCTTTGAGTTGCGCAATTTTGTGCAAAGCTCCGGGAATGAACTTCTGCCCGCCGAAGCCGGGGTTCACGCTCATCACCAAAACGTAATCCGCCACGCCCAGCACTTCGCTGAGCGTCGACACCGGAGTGGCCGGATTGATCACCGCCCCGGCCTTGCACCCATTCTCCTGAATGGCGTGCAGCACCCGATCCAAATGCGGGCAAGTCTCCTGATGCACTGAAATCATGTCCGCCCCGGCATCCGCGAACGCGTCCACGTAGCGTTCCGGCTTCTCAATCATCAGATGCACATCCAGATGCGTTGCGGTTGCCTTGCGCAGCGCGGCCACCACCGGCACGCCAACGGAAATGTTGGGGACGAAGTGGCCGTCCATCACGTCCACGTGCAACAGCGTGGCGCCGGCCTGCTCGACCGCACGAATCTCCTGACCCAAATTGGCGAAGTTGGCCGCGAGGATGGATGGAGCGACTTCAATCATGCAGGATTCCAGCCGGGAGAAAATTCTATCATCCGCCCACATCGCCAACAACCTGAATGTCCACGGCCGTGCCGGACCACGCCCGAGCGCCTCGAGCAGGAGTAGTGCCCACCACCGTACCACGCGGCAGGCCGCCGGAGGGAACGATCACCAGCTTGCCCAGTCGCAGGCCCAGCGGGGCCAGCCGAGCGGGAAGCTCCAGCGCGTCCAAGCCGGTCAGATCCGGCATGACGAACGACGGCGTCTCCGGCCCTAGCGACACCAACAGGCTGACGCGCGGCCCGCCCGCGTTGGTGGCGCGCGGCGGCGGATTCTGCCGGAGAATTTGTTCCGCGGGATGGCTCGGCAGGTGAACCTGGGTGACCTCACCGAGTTGCAGGCCGGAGCGCAGCAGTTCAATGCGCGCTGTGCGCAATGTCATCCCCTCGAGCGCCGGGATCGAAACGCGCTGCGGCCCGAGACTCAGCACGACATGCGCGCGCTGGCCCGTTTTCACCGTGGCCCCGCCCGGCGGGCTCTGGCGTACAACCTGATCGACCGGCAGCTCGCTGAAAATGCGGTCGGCTACTTTCATGCCCAGGCCGCGGCTGGCCAGCGCGGTTTGTGCCTGGTCGGCGGAGAGGCTCACCACGTTGGGGACCGTCACCGAGCGCCCCTGGATGGCGAAGCGCATCGCCGTGATCGCGCTCAGGAAGGCAGTCGCCAGCAGCAAGAATGCCATGCCGGCCATGCGCGCGTACCACCGCAGCTTGTCCGCGAGTGTCATGTGTCCCAAGCCCAGTGACGATTGTACGGCAATTGCCGGGCCTTGTGACATGCCTTCCCCGCGTCGCTCGATGCTGTGCCCTCAGCGTTAGATATGGAGTGCGGCGGCTTGCCGCCGTTCTCCCCTGCCGAAGCTTGCTCCGGCAGTAAGTGATTCCTTCTCTTTACGGCGGGCCTCCGCAGCGAAGCGGGAGCCAGCTCCGCTATTCCAGCGCGCCCCTCAAGGGAGCCGTCTTCGATGAACTTCTGACTCAGCACACTAGCTCCTTTGCAGCACAGCCGCGAAGAAGCCGTCCGTGCCGTGCTGGTGCGGCCAAGTACGGAAGTAGCCGTGCGCGTCGAAAAGTTTAGCGGCTTCGGCGCCCGGCCGCAGATGCGGCGCAAGCGCCTCGGCTCCGCCGGAAACCAGTGAAAGCCCCGGATGCTGCGACAGCACGGCTTCGACCACCTGCTCATTCTCCTCCGGCTCGAGCGAGCACGTCGAGTAGACCAGCCGTCCGCCCGGACACAGCATGGCCACCGCGTTCTCCAGTATCGCTTGCTGCTTTTGTTGCAGCTCGAGCAAATCGGCTGGCTCGAGCCGCCAGCGAATCTCTGGATTGCGCGCCAGCGTGCCGGTCCCGGAGCAGGGCACATCCACCAGGATGGCGTCGAAGGCGCCACGAAACGGCAGCGACTGCGCCGCATCCAGTGCCACCAGGTGTACGTTGCGCGTAGCGCCGAGGCGTTCGCGCATGGCCCGCAGGCGATGCGCGTGAATGTCGCCCGCGACAATCAGGCCGTCCAGGCCAGCGCGCTCTGCCAGTATGAGAGTCTTCCCGCCAGGAGCCGCGCACACGTCGAGCACTCTTGCGCCGGCTCCCACCTCCAGCAGTAACGCGACCATCTGCGAAGCCTCGTCTTGAATCCGCATCCGGCCTTCGCGAAACGCATGCGTGCGGGAAATCGAGCCGCCGGATATCTCCATCGCGCCGCGCAGCCAGCGCGCCGGTGCCGCGCCACATTTGTCGGCGGCCAGTTCAGCGGCCAATGCGTCGAAGGATTGCCCGGCAGCCACGGCGCAAGTGAGCCGCGGCGGAACGTTATTGGCCACCAGCAGCGCGCGCGTTTGCTCTTTGCCCAGCACATCGAGCCAGCGCTCCACCAGCCACGTCGGGTGTGAGTGCAGCATCGCGAGCCGCTCGGCAAGCGGCAGGTTGGCCGCGACCAGCGCCTCCGCCTCCTCTCGAGGCGCGTTCCGCAGCACGGCATTCACCAGCGACGCCGCTGAACTCTTCCGCGCGCGTTTCACCAGCTCCACCGACTCGTGAACCGCGGCGCGAGCCGGGACGCGCGTCAGCCAGCGCAATTGATACAGTCCGAGCCGCAGCGCAATACGCACTTCCGGATCAAGCCTCGCCGGATCGCTCTTGGCTGCGGACGGTTGCGCCTCGCGCTTCGCTGCGCTCGCCCCAAGCTGCCGCCCGATCAAGAAATCGAGCAGACGCTGCCAGCGCAGCACGCCCAGCACCAGTCCCGTGGCCAGCGCCGCATCTTCCCGCTTCACCTTCGGCTCAGCCAGCCGCGCGAAGAGCAGTTCATCGGCGAATGCCCGCTGCCTCTCCACCCGCAAGAGCACGTCAAACGCAATCCGCCGCGCAACCGAAACTGGCATCAAGAGGATTTAGCCATAGATGCACACCGCTGAACATATGCAATTTCTGATTTTGAGATCGCGCGGTGCTAGACTCCCAGAGTTGCGGGGACCTCTGGAACGCGCATGAGGCGGGCATGACCGACCAGCAACTGCGGGATTTGCTTCGTCAGGCTAGGTTAGAGAACCTGATGATCCTGTACGTTGATGCGCATAGCCAGCCGCCCGCGCAAACCCCCTGGTACGATACGCCAGCGGGAACGCTCGCACGCCGAGATGTCTTCACCCAAGAATTCCTTCAAAAACCAAACAACCGCCAGCACCTTCTGGCTTTGTTCCGCGATGGCATCGCACGGCTTGTTCAGCAGGCGCGATGGCGAACATTGTTCTGGATGAGTGAGCAATTCCCTTCAAGGCACCTCCCCAACGGGCCGGGGGCCCCTCTGCGAGAGCTGAAGGGCTTGATCGAAACCGCTTGTCGACGAGTCCGAGTCGGTGATCACTCTGGGTGGGAGGAAATCCAACAGATACCGAGGGACGAAGCCGACCGGCAGCGGCGCTTGTTGGAGGCGGTGGAGATCATCAAGACTCGCCTCCGTGCTTCCTTTGGAGAAAACGAAGCCCGGAGAGTATTCCCGTCTGGGCTAGGCCAGGCATTCGGTCAGCGGATGACGATCGAAACCAGTAACTGGGCTGCCGCTGTGGTCCAGCATGTGCGCGCACTCAACCGGTTACGCAAAGGGCAGGAGGCCTATGTAGATGGCACTCGCCCAGGAGCGGATTTTCGCCTTCCCAATCACGCGGTCGAGACGGCGCGCAGTACTTGGACTCATCACCTCACGGAGGGGCACCGAGAAGTATTGGCGCAACAACCTTACTGGCAAACGGGTTTGAGCAGAATCTGGATTGAGGTCAAAGAGCGTATCAACCTCGGGCTCCGATATGCGTCGGTTCCCGAAACAGCGGAAACCTTTGAGCATGGGCGCTATAGGAATCCGGATCAGGGCTTGTATTGAACTCACCTTTTAGCGGCCTTGCGCACCTTCTCGCGCAACCAATC
The DNA here is from genome assembly GCA_050747305.1 of Candidatus Acidiferrales bacterium. Taxonomy (GTDB): domain Bacteria; phylum Acidobacteriota; class Terriglobia; order Acidiferrales; family UBA7541; genus JBOGNS01. The sequence goes on from JBOGNS010000260.1 coordinate 10,754, forward strand.
CCGGATCACCCCAAACCGGAATGTTCCTTCTCGCAGGTTCTTTAGGAAGAATTCGTTCGTTTCGTCTGCGTCGGCTTCCAGCGAATGCCCGTTGTAGTCTAGAAATGTCTGCACCGCCACGACAGCAGTTCGCTTATTTCCATCCACGAAGGGATGGTTGCCGGCCAGGGATTCCATCAGCGCCGCCGCCTCTTCAATCAGATCGGCGTAGTAGCCAGATTGAGGCCGGAAAACACCAGACTCTAGCGCTCCACGATCCCGAAGACCGGCGCTTCCGCCGCTGTGCTCCAGCACCATCGTGTGGATGATCTCCACATCGGCGACCGTCAGGTAGACGCGTTCCACCTATTCTGCCTTCGCCAGAAGATGCAGCAGGCGATCATGCTTTTCGATAGCCTGGCGCCCGCGCTGCACGATGTCCGAGTGGGCGCCTTGCGTCGACGGCACCACCACCTCCAGGTAGTGGCGGATGGCCGCCTCCATCACGAACCGCACCGACTGCCCGTTTTGCTCTGCCTGCCGCTTGAGCCGCTCCAGCAGCGCCTTGCTCATCAGCGAAGAAAACTTCTTTGTCGCCGTCTTGGCCATGTTCCACCTCCATCTTGAGTCTACCTGGACATACCCGACTATTCAAGAATCATCCTGCTATAGCAAGAACATAAGCATCATCTGCGCTCATCCTGCCTCATCGGCGTCCATCTGCGTTTGTCTTTTTGATCTTTTAGGTAGCAGCCACTAACCACCGAACCGCTCGGCCGACAGCAGTCGCGCGCCATTGGCGAAGTCGCGCGCCGCGAGGCGCTTGCGGCCCTCAACTTGCACGTCCTCAACGCGCAGCCAGGTGCGCTCGCCGCAGGCGACTAGGATCTGCCCCCCGGATTGCACGATGGTTCCTTCGGCAACTGGTGCAGGTGCAAGGGAAGCGGCGATGTCATGCGCGGCGGGCTTTCCCCACACATGGCAAAGCTGGCCGCGAAACGTGGAGTAAGCCCCGGGCCACGGCTGGAATCCCCGGATGCGGCTGTAAACTTTCTGCGCTGTGTGCGACCAATTGATGCGCCCGTGCTCCTTCTTGATGATCGGCGCGAAGGAGGCTTGCTCGTGATCCTGCTCCACCGGATGGATCTCGCCCCGTGTGTATTTCACGAGCGTATCGGCCACCAGCGGCGCGCCTAACTCTGCCAGCCGTCGCAAAAGCTCCGGCGCCGTTTCGTCCGGCCCGATCATCGTTTCCGCGCGGCTCAGTGTGGGGCCGGTGTCGAGCCCGGCGTTGATGCGCATCACGGTGACGCCGGTGCGCGTTTCGCCCTCTGCGATGGCCCACTGCACCGGCGCGGCCCCGCGAAATTTGGGCAGCAGCGAAGCGTGCAGATTCAGCCAGCCGTACTTGGGGATCTCCAGCAATCGCTGCGGCACAATCTGGCCGTACGCGATGATCACCACCACGTCCGGCGCGATGCGCTGGAAAAAATCGAACGCGGAATCCGACTTCAGCTTCTCCGGCTGATAGACGTGCAGTCCCAGGCCCAGCGCGGCTTCCTTCACCGGCGAGCTTTGCACCTGCTGGCCGCGCCCGCGCGGGCGGTCGGGCTGCGTGACCACTGCGACGATGGAAAGCGAGCTTTCGCCAGCCAGCCGCTGCAGCGAAGGGACGGCAAACTCCGGCGTTCCGCAAAAAACGATGCGCACCGCGGCCTCCTACCACTCGCCGGCTTTCACCATCTTGCGGATTTTGCGCTTGATGATGTCGCGCTTCAGCATGCCCAAGTGCTGGATGAAGAGAACGCCATTGAGATGATCAATCTCATGGCAGAATGCGCGCGCCAGCAGGCCCTCGCCGCGTATCTCGAACCAATTGCCGGTGACGTCTTGCGCGCGCACCGTAACAAACTTGGGCCGCACCACCGAACCGCGAAAGCCCGGCAGCGACAGGCAGCCTTCTTCCTCCCGCTGCTCGCCCTCGCTGTGAATGACCTCCGGGTTGATGATGGTGATGCGCGCCTCCGGATTCTTTCCCGTTGTGACATCGATCACCGCGATGCGCCGCGACATTCCAATCTGCGGCGCCGCCAGCCCCACGCCTTGCGCCGCATACATCGACTCGAACATGTCGTCCGCCAGCGCGCGCAAGCTTTCGTCAAACTGCGTGACGTCCTCCGCTGGCGTCTCCAGCACCGCCTTCGGCCACTTCACAATCGCATGAATCATTATCGGCAGCTCAGAAAGACGATGGAACCACGGATGCACACGGATGAACACGGATTGACGGCAACTTCGATTCTCGCCTCATGCCACCAGCCTTTTGAACTGTACTTTGGGCCGGCTAAAGTTGAGCAGCAGGCCGACCCGCAGTCCGGTTGCTTTCAAGTAGTTCAGAAGCTGCGCCTCATGCACCGAATCCAAATTGGATACTGCCTTACATTCCACGATGATTCGATTCGCGACAACCAAATCCGCCAGGTAATCTCCGACAATCGCGCCCTCATACTTCACCTGAAAAGGCTGTTGCTGCTGCACGGTAAGTCCCACTCGCGCAAGCTCCACCACCATCGCGTTCTCATACACTTTCTCCAGGAAGCCGCAGCCCAGGGTGTTCTGAACCTTGAAGGCAGCCCAAGGATCTTGTCCGTCAGATCGACGTCAATGAGCTTCGAGGTTGCCGTCTGAAGTTCCATCCGTGTCTATCCGTGTGTATCCGTGGTTTCAGAATTCCTTGAGTTGGCGCTGATAGCCTTCGAAGTTGCGGCGCGTCTCCGCAAGGGAATCGCCGCCGCACTTTTCCAGCAGCGCCTGCGCCAGCACAAAAGCCACCATGCCTTCCCCGGCCACCCCCGCGGCCGGCACCACGCACACGTCGGACCGCTCATAGGCCGCCTTCACCGTTTCCTTCGTCTTCAAATCCGCGGTTTGCAATGCCCGGCGTAGCGTCGAGATCGGTTTCAGGTAGCCGCGCACCATCACATCCTCGCCGTTGGTGATGCCGCCTTCGATTCCACCGGCGCGGTTCGACGAGCGCGTGAACCGCCGCCGCGCCGCATCATAGCCGATTTCATCCTGCACTTCCGAGCCGGCTGACGTCGCAGCAGCGACGCCTTCGCCGATCTCGACCGCCTTCACCGCTTGAATCGACATCACGGCGCGCGCCAGCCGCCCATCGAGCTTCTCGTCCCATTGCGCATGGCTGCCCAGGCCGGGCGGCACATTGTGCGCCGCCACCTCGAAGATTCCGCCGACCGAATCGCCCGCGCGCAGCGCCTGATCCACTTCCGCCTTCATCCGGCCCTCGACCGCGCCATCAACGCACCGCAGCGGCGAATCCAGATTCCCGCACACAGCGCGAATCTCATCCCAGGATGCCGTGCGACCCAAGCGCACCCCGCCCACCGCCACCACGTGGCTCAGCACCTCGATGCCAAACTCGCGCAGCAACAGCTTGGCCATCGCGCCGGCCGCCACCCGCGCCGCCGTTTCCCGCGCCGACGCGCGCTCCAGCACGTAGCGCGCATCGTGAAAACCAAACTTCAGCGCGCCCGCCAAGTCCGCATGACCGGGCCGCGGCGCCGTGAGCGCCCTCTTCGCATCTTCTGCGCCCGCTACGTCTTCCACCGGCATGGCCCGTTCCCAATTCGGCCAGTCGCGATTAGCAATCATCAGCGCCACCGGCGCGCCAATGGTTTGCCCGTGACGCACGCCGGCCAGCGCTTCGACGCTGTCCTTCTCGATTTTCTGACGCCCGCCGCGCCCGTAGCCCAATTGACGCCGGTGCAACTCGCCATTCACGAAATCGAAATCCACCGGCAGCCCCGCAGGCAAGCCTGAAATCCAGGCTATTAACGCCTGCCCGTGCGACTCTCCGGCAGTGACGAAACGCAGCATGTAAGTAGGACAGGCACTCCTGCCTGTCCGCTTTTGCTTGACGTAAGCTCGACGCGAAGCTTCGGATTGTACCGAATGCCGCGATGACCTGCTATAGCCGAGTGGCAGCTTACAGTCGACAGTCCACAGCTCACAGCGGGAGCAGCATCGAGCCGATACGCCGGTACGCTATCGACTATAAACTGTGAACTGTCGACTGTAAGCTGTCGGCTGTCCGCTTGTTGCTTTCGCTTGACGCAGCAATCACCCCGACGCTAGGCTTGCCGTGACCGCGCGCAATGGCTACCCTCAACAAACTCACTCCCGCCGGCGACCGCTCCCTCGCGGGGGACCTCAGCAGCATCCTGAAACACAAAGTTCTCGCGGTACAGCAGTACGCGCTGCTCACCGCGCGCTCGTTATGGAATGTGCTGACCGCCCCGCGCTACACCGCCGACGTGCTCGAGCAGATGGACCTGATCGGCGTGGGCTCGCTGCCCATCGTGCTGCTTACCGGCTTCTTCATTGGCGCGGTGATGGTGTTGCAAACTTCGTCGCAGTTCGAGCGCTTCGGGCAGACCGCGCTCACCGGCGACGTAGTAGCCATCGCCCTAGTGCGCGAGCTGGGCCCGACCATCACCGCGCTGCTGGTCGCCGGTCGCAACGCGTCCGGCATCGCGTCCGAACTCGGCTCCATGGTGGTTACCGAGCAAGTGGACGCCATGCGCGCCATGGGCACCGATCCGTCGCGCAAGCTGGTCACGCCGCGGGTAGTCGCGATGATTCTGGTGCTGCCGCTGCTGACCGTGCTCGCGGACTTGGTGGGATTGGTTGGCGGCTTCATTGTGTCTTTCCTCGAACTGCGCCTGAACCCGGTGCAATATTGGACCCGCGCCGTGGACGCGCTGGCCTTCGGCGACATCATGCAGGGCATGACCAAGCCGCTGGTGTTCGCGCTGATCATTTCTTCCGTGGGCTGCTATCAAGGGCTGTCGGTGCGCGGCGGCACGCAGGGTGTGGGCCGCGCCACCACCGAAGCCGTGGTGGTGGCGTCCGTGCTCGTGCTGGTCACCAATTTCTTCATCACCCGCGTCATGCTCCACATTTTCTGATCGCAATCGAGAGTTGACAGTTTACAGCCGACAGCTTACAGCTCAGGCCGAGGGCAAGCAGCGCTGAAACGCCGAGTACTATTCGTTCCAAGCTGTTCGCTGTGGACTGTTAGCTGTCGACTGTGGACTTTTAACTTTTTGCTTCTGCCGGCTTCAACCGACTTATAATTGTGCCGTGAGCGTTTTCGCACCGGCAGCCAGCCAACCGGTCATCTCCTACCACAACGTGTGCATCGGTTTCGACGAAGGCGAAGTGTTGCGCGGCGTGTCGCTCGATGTGGCCGATGGCGAAACCAAAGTGCTGGTGGGCGAAACCGGCACCGGCAAGACGCTGCTGCTGAAGATGGCCGCCGGACTGATCAAGCCCAACTCCGGGCGCGTCACCGTGCTGGGGCAAGACGTCACCGCCATGACCGAAAGGGAACTGCTCGATTTTCGCCGCCAGCTCGGCGTCGTGTTTCAGGAGGGCGCGCTGTTCGATTCCCTCAGCGTGCGCGAGAACGTGGCCTTCCGTCTGATGGAAGAAAAGGCAGATGAAGCGGAGATCGAAGAGCGCGTGCGCGAGGCGCTGCGCTTCGTCGAGATGGAGCATGCCATTGACCATTTTCCCGGCGAGCTTTCCGGCGGCATGAGAAGGCGCGTCTCGATTGCGCGCGCTCTGATTAGCCATCCGCCGATTGTGCTTTACGATTCGCCCACCGCGGGGCTCGATCCGGTGACCGCGCAAACCATCATCACGCTGATTCTGCGCCTGCGCGACCTTTTCGGCGTAACCGCGTTGCTGGCCACGCATCGCATTCAGGATGCCTTCGCGCTTTCCAATTTCCGCTTTGATCCCGCGAGCGAGCGCGTGGTGGCGATGAGTTCCAACGGCGCGAGCGCAAGTTCCAGCGGGCGCCAACAAGCGCCGCTCACCACGTTTCTGGTGCTGAAAGATGGCGAAGTCTATTTCACCGGCGACCAGCACGATGTGCTGGACTCGCGCGACCCATATCTGAAACGATTCCTGTTGTGATTACTTATGTTCCGTGGAGGCGGCCATGCCAGCAATTCCTCGAGGTAAGGCTATTCGTGTGTGGGCGCTACTGTTTGCCGGCGCGTTAGCCATGACAATTTTGTTCCTCATGGTTGGTGGGCATACTCTCACGCCACAATACACGCTGCACGCGTATTTCAAAGATGTCATGGGGCTGGCAGAGAACGCTTCTGTGCGACTGGATGGCATGGAGGTTGGTTGGGTCAAGGAAATTCGGTTCGGACCGCGCGATGAGGCAGGCCAGTCGAATCCGGAAAAGAACTTCGAGGTCGAAGTGCGCATCCGTAAGGAGTTTCAAAGCGAGATTCGCTCCGACTCCGTGGCGACTCTGATAACCGAGGGCTTGCTCGGCGCCAGATACGTAAGCCTGACACGCGGTTCCTCCGGACACGTTCTCGACGACGGCGGACTGCTGCGGAGCGCCGAGGCAAAGGTGCTGCGCTTCGATGAATTTCTGGTGCGTCTTTCCAAAGTTACGAAGTGCCTTAACGAATCGGAGCACGAAATACTTAAGCAGGGTGAGGACAAGCTTTCGCAGGAAATCAAGGAGGACTGAACAATGGCACGCAAGCAACTGACCTGGACCGAGCTGCGCGTAGGACTATTCGTGCTGGTAGGCATGCTGGTGCTGGCCATCGGCATCATTTATGTTACCGGCACCGGCATTCTCACGCCGAAGTATCGCCTGCGCACGTTTCTGCCGGAGGTCGAGGGCCTCACCACAGGCGCGCCGGTGCGCCTGGACGGCGTCGAGATCGGCAATGTGGACGTGATCCGCATGAATCCCAAGCCCGCCAGCCGCGCGCAGAACATCGAAGTGGTGATGAGCATCAGCACCGACTACCAGAACGAGATTCGTACTAAGTCGGTCGCCAGCCTGATCACCGAGGGCTTGCTTGGCAACCGCTACGTGAGCATCGAACGCAGCCTGGAGGGAACCCCGCTTCCGCCGGACGCCGAGGTACCCTCGAAAGCGGAAGCTTCCGCCAAGCTGATTGTCGAGCGCGGCCTCGAGCTCACGCAGAACCTCAACGCGCTGGCGGAAACCGCGCGCGAGATCATCGAAGCGGTGCAGCGCGGGCGCGGCACGCTCGGTCGGCTGCTCACCGAAGACGAGGCTTACAACCGGTTCAACGCCGCGCTGGGCGACGTGCGCGCCATCACCGCCGCCACGCGCGCCGGCGACAATTCCGTCGGCCGGCTGCTGGCCTCCGACGAGCTGTATCAGCGGGTGGACTCCGCCGTCGCCGGCGTGAACACGCTGCTCGCCGATGTGCAAGCGCAAAAGGGCACGCTGGGCAAATTCATCTACGATCCGGCGCTCTACGACAACGCGCGCCAGTTCGTCGAGCGCGGCAATCAGGTGCTCACCGACGTGCGCGAAGGCCGCGGCACGCTGGGCAAGCTGGCCACCGACGACGCGCTCTACAACAATCTGCGCGACGCCGGCGCCAACGTCCGCGAGGCCACCGCAAAACTCAACTCCAACACCGGCACCGCCGGCAAAATCTTCTCCGACCCGGAACTCTACGACAACCTAACCGGGCTCACCGGCGACCTCCGCCTCCTCATCGGCGAATTCCGCCAAGACCCCAAAAAATTCCTGCGCATCAAATTCGCCATCTTCTAGCACCAGTAGGACAGACCTCCCGGTCTGTCCTCTGTTGCTCCCTGTCCTCTCTTGCAATTTCTGTTCTAACGGGCACGCCTGGTCTATCCTCTCTTGCCGTCACAGACCTCCCGTTTCCCCAGAGGCCGGCCGCCGAAGGGGTCTGTCCTCCATTCGTCGCCACGCCACACCTATGGAGTGCGGCGGCTTGCCGCCGCTTTGTTTTCATCCCGCCGCCACTCGCCCCTTCCACTCGTTCACCGCACATTCCCGCCTTCTCCGCTTGTCCCTTCGTTACCGCAATGGTAATTTCACCCTGCCATGCCGCTCTCGTGGAACGAAATCCGCCACCGCGCCATCGCCTTCTCCAAATCCTGGGCCGGCGCCTCCAGCGAGCGCGCCGAAAAGCAAACCTTCTGGAACGAATTCTTTGACGTCTTCGGCATCCGCCGCCGCGTCGTCGCCAGCTTCGAGGAACCCGTCAAGAACCTTTCCGGCGAGTATGGCTTCATTGATCTTTTTTGGCCCGGCCAGGTTATCGTCGAGCACAAGAGCCGCGGCAAAGACCTCGGCCAAGCCGAATCGCAGGCCATCCGCTACATCCATCACTTGATCGACTCAGGCCGCGTTAGCGAAGTGCCTCGTTACGTGATCGTCTCCGACTTCGACCGCATCGCCCTCCATGACCTCGAACCCGACGACCAGCGCCGCCTCCCGCTCCTCGACACGAGCCGCATCCACACCATCGAATTCTCCCTCGCCGAGTTTCACAAGCACATCCACTCCTTCGCCTTCATCCCCGGTTACAAACAGCAAAAATTCGACGAGCAAGACCCCATCAACATCCAGGCCGTTGAAATCCTCGGCCGTCTCCACGACGCGCTCGAAGAAGGCGGCTACTCCGGCCACCAGCTCGAGCGCTTCCTCGTCCGCATCCTTTTCTGCCTCTTTGCCGAAGATACCGGCATCTTCGAGCGCCAGTCCTTCAGCCTCTACCTCCACAACCGCACCGCGCCCGATGGTTCCGACTTCGGCCTCCACATCGCGCGGCTCTTCGAAATCCTCAATACCCCGCTGGAAAAGCGCCAAGGCGCACTCGACGAAACCCTCGCCGCCTTCCCCTACGTCAATGGCGACCTCTTCGCCGAAAAACTCGACTTCGCCGATTTCGACACCAAGATGCGCCACGCCGTCCTCTACTGCACCTCCTTCGACTGGTCCCGCATCAACCCCGCCATCTTCGGTTCCCTTTTTCAGGCCGTCATGGACCCCAAAGAGCGCCGCCAGATCGGCGGCCACTACACCAGCGAACGCGACATCCTCAAGGTCGTCCGCTCCCTCTTCCTCGATGACCTTCGCGCGGAATTCGACCGCATCAAAAAATCACGCAACAAAGCCGAGCTAAAGCGCTTCCACGATAAGCTCGCCGCCCTCCGCTTCCTCGACCCCGCCTGCGGCTGCGGCAACTTTCTCGTCATCACCTATCGCGAGCTTCGCCTCCTCGAAATCGAAATCCTCAAAGCCCTCTACGGCGATGCCCAGCAGGAACTCGACCTCAAGCGCCTCTCCCTCCTCGATGTGGACGCCTTCTACGGCATCGAAATTCAGGAGTGGCCCGCCCGCATCGCTGAAGTCGCCATGTGGCTCATGGACCACCAAATGAACATCCGCCTCTCCGAAGCCTTCGGCGGCCTCCTCATCCGCCTCCCCCTCACCAAGTCTCCCACCATCGT
>JBOGNS010000261.1:0-2979 GCA_050747305.1 Candidatus Acidiferrales bacterium
GCATCTAAATGTGCTGACGATCACTGATTGCCGATCACCGGCCACCGATCACCGACGACGATGCGCATCATTCACATCACGGCCGGCGCCGCAGGCATGTATTGCGGAAGCTGCATCCGCGACAACGCGCTGGCCGCCGAACTGATCCGCCAGGGCCATCAAGTCCTGCTGCTGCCGCTGTACACGCCCACGCTCACCGACGAAGCCAACGTCAGCCACGATCGCATCTTCTTCGGCGGCATCAGCGTTTACCTCGAACAGTACTCGCCATTCTTCCGCCGTATGCCGCGATTCATTCACCGTCTGCTGGATTCGCCGCGGCTCATCAACCTGCTTACGCGCTTCTCCATCAGCAACAATCCGCGCCTGCTCGGCGAGATGACCGTCTCCATGCTGCGCGGGCAAGACGGCTACCAGAACCGCGAATTCGCCGCGCTGGCGGACTGGTTGCGCACGCAGCCGCGCCCCGATGTGGTCAACCTCCACGACTCCATGCTCATCCGCCTCGCCGATCCCATTCGTCGCGCGCTCGGCTGCGTGGTCACCTGCACGCTGCAAGGCGAAGACCTCTTCCTCCAGAATATGCTTGAGCCGTACCGCTCGCAGTCGCTCGCGCTGATTCGCGCGCACCTCGCCGATGTGGATCGCTTCATTGCTACCAGCGACTACTACGCCGATTTCATGTCTGACTTCCTCTCCATCCCTCGCGAGCGCATCGGCGTCGTCCCGCTCGGCATCAATCTGGAAGGCTACGGCCCTGCCGCCCCGAGGCCTCGGGGCGACCGGCCCTTCACTATCGGTTACTTCGCGCGCATCACCCCGGAAAAGAGCCTGCATCAACTCTGCGAAGCGTATCGCCTGCTGCGTCACCGCAATTGGATTCCCGCCTCGCGTCTCGCTGCCGCCGGCTACCTCGCCCCCGACAATCATTCCTACCTCGAAGGAATCGAAAGGCGCATGCGCGAATGGGGCCTGGCGGACGAGTTCCAGTATCACGGCCTGCTGAGCCGCGAAGGCAAAATCAACTTTTTGCAATCGCTTGACGTGCTCTCCGTACCCAGCGCCTACGCCGAGCCCAAAGGCCTCTACTTGCTGGAAGCGATGGCCTGCGGCGTCCCCGTCGTGCAGCCGCGCCACGGCTCGTTTCCAGAAATCATTAGCCGCACCGGCGGCGGCCTGCTTTTCGATCCCGGCAGCGCGGAGAGCCTCGCCGATGCGATTCATTCCCTTTGGCAGAATCGCGATGTCGCCGCTTCCCTCGGCCGCCGCGGCGCCGCTGCTGTGCGCCGGCACTACTCGGTCGAGCACGAAGCCCGCCGCTCCATCGAAATCTACGAAGACTTGCTGCGCGCCGCTCCGCGCCGGCCCGCATCGGCGGCCCGCCCTGCGTAAAGGCGCCTTCTCTCGTAACTCTGTACTACTCACGATCAGAATCTTTGCGTGGCGGGGTGATTGCGCGGTGCCTCTCTCCGTGCTCCTCTGCAATCTCAGGGGCCCTCTGCGTCATCGTTTACCCTTGGTTGCGGCGCCACGCCTCCGTGGACTCTGTGCTCCTCCGTGCCTCTGTGTTTTTCCGAGGCTTTGGCTGGAGTGAAAACACCCAGGAGAAACACAGAGGCACAGAGGCTGCACAGAGTTCGCAGAGCTCTAATTATTCGTTCGAGCTTCCGGATTGGGTTGCAGCCACGCCGCGCTGTGCTGCTTTGTGCCGTCTGTGTTAAGGTTTTTGATTCGCTTTGCGCTTCGCACTTCCCATGCTTGAAGCAGCCAATCTCACCAAAGACTATCCCGCGCCCAACGGCCGCCTTCCCATTCTCAGCGGCGTTTCCTTCTCGCTGGCTCGCGGCGAAGCGGCCTCCGTCGTCGGCCCTTCCGGCAGCGGCAAGAGCACGCTGCTTTACATCATCGGCGCGCTCGAGCCGCCCACTTCCGGGCGCGTCACGCTCGATGGCCGCAATCCTTTCGAGCTTTCCGAGCGCGACCTCGCCGCCTTTCGCAATCGCCAAGTGGGCTTCGTGTTTCAGGATCACTGCCTGCTGCCGCAATGCACCGTGCTGGAGAACGTGCTCACGCCTACGCTGGTTGCAGAAAAACGTGATTACGTGCCCCGCGCGCGCTCCCTGCTGGAGCAAGTCGGGCTGGCCCATCGCCTCGACCATCGCCCCGCCGAGCTTTCCGGCGGCGAAAAGCAGCGGGTCGACGTGGCGCGCGCCCGGATTTGAGAGCCGTCGCTGCAGCTGTGCGCCGAGCCTACTGGCAGCCTCGACCGCGATTCGGCTGAAGCTGTCGCCTCGTTGCTGCTCGATCTGCACGCGAAGCAGAAAACAATTTTGGTGGTCGTCACGCACAACCTCGAACTGGCCGCGCGCTTCCCGCGCCGCTTCGAACTGCGCAACCGCCAATTGCAGCCCATGTAGGACAGACCTCCTGGTCTGTCCGCCTTTGAAGGAGAGTTTCAATGAAACGACGCGCCACCGTTGCCATCCTCGCCGCCACACTCGCTTTCGCCCTGCCCGCACTTGCGCAGCCGCCCAAGCTCAAGGTCTATATCTCCGTGGACATGGAAGGGGTGGTCGGCGCCGTCACCGGCGACCAACTCGGCCCCGGCGGCTTCGAATACGCGCGCTTTCGCGAGTTCATGACCCGCGAAGCGCTGGCCGCCGTGCAAGCTGCCAAAGATTCCGGCGCAACGGAAATCGTCGTCGGCGATTCGCATGGCAACGGCGAGAATCTGCTCATCGAAATGTTCCCCCCGGATGTCCGCATCATCCGCTCCTGGCCCCGCCGCCTCTCGATGATGGCCGGCATCGACAGCACCTTCGACGCGGTCATTTTCATCGGCTATCATTCCTCCACCGACAACACCGCCGGCGTCCGCGCCCATACTTTCTCCAGCGGACGCCTCACCCACGTCGCCGTCAACGGCACGCCCTTCACCGAAGGCGCATGGAACGCCGCCATCGCCGGCCACTTCGGCGT
>JBOGNS010000262.1:0-9299 GCA_050747305.1 Candidatus Acidiferrales bacterium
CTGGATGGCGTCTTCCCAGTCCAAGTGCGGGATGGGCGATGAATCCGCTGCGCGATAGAGCCGCGCTGCTTCCGTCTTGTTGTTGAGATTCTTCAGTTGCATGCGCGCCGCGCTCACCAGCGAATAGACGGCCATGCGATCTTTCCGGTGCGCTTGCGCGTACCGCTCCCCGGCCGCTGGCCGGCGTCAGTCCGAGCGCAGCGCCACCACCGGATCCAGCTTGGCCGCGCGATAGGCCGGGTACAAGCCAAATGTGATCGCGATCAGCGACGCCAGGCCCAGGCCCAGCGCAGCCACCCACAATTCCACGTCGGCGGGAAATGGCGTCAGTTGGCGCAGCAGCAGCGCGCAGGCGAAGCCGAGCAGCACGCCGGTCAGCCCGCCCACCAGGCATTGCGCCAGCACCTCCACGAGGAATTGACCGGCGATGTCGGCTTGCGTGGCGCCCACCGAGCGCCGCAGGCCAATCTCTTTTTTTCGCTCGCTCACGCTCACCAGAGTGATGTTCATGATCACGATGCCGCCCACCAGCGAAGCCACCGAAGAAATCAGCACGAATACCAGGAAGAACACCGAACTGATGTCGCTCCACAGCGAGAGATATGTTTCCGCCGTGGTGAAGTAGAAGTCGTCGGCTGCGCTGGGCGCCACATGACGCCGCGCGCGCAGCAGTGCTCGCACCTGGTCTTGCGCCGGCGTCAAACCTGTTTCCGCTGACGGCACCTGCACCTGAAGGATCAGGCTGTGGCGCAGGCCGAAGAGCTTGAAGAATGAATCAATAGGGATCATCACAAATTTGTCTTGATCTTGCCCGAGAATGGAACCCACTTCTTCGCTCACGCCGGTGACGCGAAACTCTTCCCCCGCGATGCGCATCGCTTGACCCAGCGGATTGCGGCCTTGCGGGAAGAGCCGCTCCGCCACGCCGTAGCCCAGTACCACCACCGGCGCGGCGACGCGCTGCTCGCCGTCGGTGAAGAAGCGGCCCTGCTCGACTTCGAGCGAACTGATCCACGCCATGTTGGCGGTTTGCCCGCGGATGCTGACGTCGGGCAGCGATTCGCCGGCGGTCGAGACGCGGCCCATGGTGTTGACCTCCGCGCCCACCGCGCGGCACAGCGAGCAGCCGTTTTCCACCGCGCGCCAGTCTTCCACAGTGATGTCGCGGTGTTTGCGCGCTTTGATCAGCTCGTTGAAGTCCACCGACACGATGGGCAGCTTGCTCACCTGAAAAATATCCGCGCCGAGGTTGGCGATTTTGGTTTCCACGTACCAGTTGGCGCCCTGGATCAGCGTCATCACCAGAATCAGCGAGGTGACGCCAATCACCAGCCCCAGCAGCGTGAGCGCAGTGCGCAGCTTGTGCGCCCGCAGCGCATCAAACGCCAGCCGCAATGTGTCCCCCGCCAGCATCATTTGCGATCACAATTTTAGATGACCCGCTCGGCAGGCAAAGATACATCACCCGAAGCGGACGCGCGCGGGGAACCAATTGGCCCTAGTTCGTGTTCAGGGGATACAACAACAAGGCGCTCATAGAGCGACTCGAGGGTGTTATGCGGGGTGGCCCGTGCCATCGCCAGTCGGCGGGGCGTTACGTTAACTAGCATCGTCAGGTCGGAGCAGCTATTCCATGCTAGTTGGGTTGAGAGCAGCGATGATCCGGTACCCACGACCCGTCCGACTTTGGGGCGTGATCCGCATCGGCCCAAGAAAGTTCCCTTGTCTCGAATTTCATATACCGAAACACATGTCTACTATGAACTTCCATAAAACGGGCGTTGTAAGGGAGAACAAAGCCCGCCATTTCTGACAGCGCATCTGAATTAAGGAATCTAACCAGTTTTTATAAATAGCTACTTAGCAATAGCTTGAAGGCGAGTTGGGCCTGTCCGGTCTCCAAGACATTAAGAGGAATAATAATTTGGAATGGCTTATGCTTCTTTATACCTGACCCACTGGAGATTTGGGTGGGGAACCACTAAACCCAACGAATTTGAATACAGGAGAAACATGAGAGCAGGAAGAGCGAGTCTTGTGCTTGGGGCGTTGCTTTGCTTTGTGATTCCAGCCTTGGCGGCGCTGACAGGCGATTTTGTGGGGACCCTTTTTGACGCGAGCGGCGCCGTTATCAGCGGTGCGACAATAGGCATTCGCAACGTCGAAACGGGTGCCACACGCACAATCACATCGGACATGTCTGGGCAATTTGCCGCTTTGCAATTACCCATCGGTACGTACGAGGTGAAGGTAAGCAGTAGCGGCTTCCGGGACCATACTGCTAGCATCCTGATTCGAAGCGGAGAAAAAACCTCCCTCAACATTACTATGGCGTTGGGAGAAACGACAGCCACGGTTGTAGTCGAAGGCACAACGAGCCCTCTGCTTGACGTCGCCACGTCTCAAGTCAGCATTGCTTTAGAAGAGAGGGCCATTAAGGACTTACCGACGTTCACGCGAGACCCGTTGGCTTTCGCGAGCCTGGCCCCTGGGGTGATCCCGGTAACGCCTAACAATCCGTTCCTTGGGTCTGGTAGCTTCAATGCGAATGGACAGCGCGGTCGCGCAAACAACATTACGGTCGACAACGTCACCTCGACAGACGTGTCCACGACCGGTTCGGCAGGCATGGGCACGATCAGCCTGGATTCAATTCAGGAGTTCAAGCTGATCACCAACAGTTTCTCTGCCGAGTTCGGGCGCAACGGTGGCGCACAGGTGCAGTTGATTACGCGGGGAGGAACCAACAACTACCACGGCACCGTGTATTGGTTCCACCAGAACAAGGTCTTCAACTCGCGCGATTTCTTCGATACTACGGGCGAGGCCACACCCTTCATCCGCAACCAATGGGGATTCACGGCAGGAGGCCCTATTCTCCCACAATTGCGGGACAAGGCCTTTATTTTTGGGCATTACGAGGGTTTGAAAATCCGCGGACTCGGAGACACGCGAACCGCCACAGTCCTGACGCCGACTCAGCAGGCAGGCATTACCGATGCGACCTCACAAGCGCTGTTCGCGGGCGTGGGAGCGCCAACAAGCCCGACGGGAACTATCACCAACCCGGCATCAAATCTGACAGACGCTTTTTCCTGGTCGCTGCGGTACGACCAAGTTCTTCGTGGTGGCCGTGACCTGATCACCGTGCGCTACTCAGAACAGACCAGCACCAACGCGAGCCCGGGTTTAACTTTCATCGGCACAAACTTGGTCAATTACGGGGCCGTAGGGGACAACCTGCCCCGCACCGCAAACGTGTCGCACGCGCACACCTTCACCCCCACCTTGGTGAACGACTTCCGATTCTCTTTCGGTCGGAGCCGTCCTCAGTTTGCAGCAAATACGACCCTAACTGCGCCGTTCGCGCCGGTGATTGCGATTACGGGGTTCGCGACGATGGGCATCTCTAACATTCTGCCGCAAGGTCGCGTTCAGAATACGTTCCAGTACAGCGACACCCTGTCTTGGGCCACCGGGCGGCACGGACTGAAGTTCGGTTTGGACGCTCACCGCGTGCAGGCGAACAGCTTCTTTGACGCGAATTTCCGCGGCACCTTCACCTTTGCCAGCGTGGCTGACTTTCAGGCGGGCAACCCGAACGGGTTCTCCCAGCGCTTCGGCACGTCCGTCCGGGGCAACCGCTCGACGGATTACTTCACGTTTATTCAAGACGATTACCGGGTGACCAACACATTGACTCTGAATCTGGGTCTACGGGTGGAGTCTTCCGGCGGAGTCAGTGAAGTCAATGGGCTGCTGTCAAACCTCAATCGCAGTAGTTTCGCACCACTAGGGGGAGGCGGCTCCGGGGCATTAGGAACCATCGAACTCGGTGGATCGGCCTTCCGCCGGAATACCAACTGGGCGCCGCGACTCGGCTTCGCTTGGAATCCGAGACACGAGAAGCTCGTGATTCGGGGCGGCTACGGTTGGGCCTACGATTACATCTTCCTGAATCCGATTACAAACCTTCGCTTCGCAGCTCCGTTCGTTCCGTCGATCAGCATTAACGCGTTCACAGGCAGCAATACCTACGCCAACCTTGTGGCAGGCACGGCCCAAGTTCAGACGGGCGCCCAAGCCGCGATAGGAGTCTTCCCATCGAACCAGGTGAACTTTGGGACCATCTCACCAGTGAAACAGGACCTGAAAAACCCCAGAGTCTCTCAATGGAACCTGGGGGTGCAGTACCAGGTGATGAGCGATACGGTGGTGAAGGCCAGCTACGTCGGCACCAAGGGCGACTTCCTCCAGGTGTCCATGCCCATCAACTTGCTGCCAGCGCAGACTATCCCACCACCGGCCACCAACGAAGCGGACGAACTGGCTCGCGTTACGGCTTTCCGCAACGTATTCCTGGCACAGAACGGGACTGCGACAACGCCAAGCAATCGGATTGACCCCCGCTTTAACGCCGTGACTCAAGTGCAGGACGCCGGCAGTTCGATTTACCACGCGTTCGAACTGGAAGGCATCAAGCGCTTCACCCGAGGCTACAGCCTTCAAGCCTCCTACACGTGGGGGCACAGCATCGACAACGCTTCTGACGTGCTCGGCGTCCTCGTGAACGACTCGGCTGCCATCGAAGACCCACGAAACTTGGCTAACAACCGAGGAAACTCGCAGTTCGACGTCCGGCACAGGTTCGTTATGAACCACCGCTGGGAAATTCCGTGGGCCAAGAACCTAAGGGGTGTGCCCGGCAAATTGCTGGATGGCTGGGCCTTCAACGGGATCTTCCAAATCCAGTCAGGCTTCCCGGCAAACATCTTTGCCGGAACGCGCCGCGCCATTACTGATGTTCTGTTGGTCGGTGGTAGCAACGTCCGCGCCAACGTCAATGGCCCGCTGAACTTTACCCCCGTGCCACAGGGCAGCGCGGCCGCCGCCAACATCCCGGTCCCCTGCGCACGTGGAGTGAACACGACCACCACGAGCACGTGCACGAATACGAGCAATTTCTTGTTCACGCAGCCTCTGCTGGGTAACATCGGCAACCTCGGGCGGAACGCTCTCCGCTTGAACCGCTTCACGCAATTTGATTGGGCATTTACAAAAAATACTTACATCACTGAGCAGCAGCGGATCGAGTTCCGGTTCGAGATGTTTAACGTCTTCAACAACACCAGCTTCGCTGGTTTCGTGAATACGCTGACTTCGACGAACTTTGGTCTCTACCAGACCACAGACACGAACTCACGCCGCATGCAGTTCGCGCTGCGGTACGCGTTCTAGCAAACACGAAGCGAACCTAAGGGGGGTATCCCGGTCGTTACGGTCGCGGGATGCCCCCTTTTTCTTTTTGCCGGATTGTCCAAAGATTTCCGTCTCGTAATCCAATGCCATCTGGGGGCACACCATATAATCTTGGACTCAGGAGGAACCCGCTTTGGCTGATGCCGTGAAATTGACGGCGATGGTCAAAGCCGCTGGTTGAGCGGCCAAGCTGAGTCCCAGTCTGCTGGACTCCGCCTTGCGCCGCCTGCCGCGGCCTATTTCGCAGGCTTGCGGAAGATTACGAAGTAGTAGGGGCGACGGTCCTGCGGCCCGTTGCCTTGATGCGGCGGCTTGGCGAAGTCGCTGTAAAACGTATGAATACGAAATCCATTGCGCACCGCGTCTGCAATCAGGATTTCGCCCGGTAATTCGTGCCGCTCTTCGTATTCCTTGCGCGGCTGGCCTGCTTCCGCGTGCCATTCCAGAACCCCCAGCAGTCCCCCCGGGCGCAGCGCCCGATAGATGCCTTGCAACATCGCATCGTAGGCCGTGAATTCGTGATACGCGTTCACGATCAGCGCGGCATCCAGCGCGCCTTCGGGAAGCGACGGATCATCAGGCTTGCTGCGAACGATCTCGATATTTGTCAGTCCCAGGCTGCCGGCGCGTTCTTTCAGTTGCGCCAGCGCCTTCTCATCGAGGTCAACCGCGTACACTTTGCCTCGCAAACCCGCGCGGCGCGCCAGATGGAATGAGAAATAGCCGTCACCCGCGCCAATGTCGGCGACGACAGAGCCCGCTTCGATCCGCAGGCCGTTCATCACGTCGGCTGGACGCTGCCAGCGGTCGCGCGGTCCGCTGAAGTCTTCCACCGGCTGGCCGGCGACCAGCGCGGCCAGCTTATCGTCCAGCAGCTTTGCGCTGCCGAGCCGGGCGGCAATTTTTCCCTGCGCGTCAATCAGGTAGAGGGTCGGCGTGCCTTCGATGGCGTAACGGCGGGCAATCCCGCCCTTTGTGCCTTGCCCGTCGCACAGTTGCGGCCAAACAATCTTCTTCTGCCGCACCATGCGATCCAATGCGCGCATATCTTCGTCGAGCGAGATGCCCACGAAGGCTGCTTGATCGCCGTACTTCTTGTGCAGGCTTTGAAGTAGAGGAACCTCCTCTACGCACACCGCTCAAGTCGTGGACCAGAAAATCAGCACCACCGCGCGGTCACGGAAGCCCGCAAGGGAAACCACCTGCCCTTGGCGAGACTTGCCCTGGAAGGCTGGCGCGGCCTGCCCCGGATTGAGCCAGCGCAGTTGTTGCAGGCCCATGGCGGCATGGTCGGCCTGCGGAGTGCCCGGTGCTTCCCGCTGCACGGTTTCGAACCAGGCGATGGCCTGATCCGTCTCTCCCATTTTCATGTGCGCATCGGCGACCACCAGTTGCGCTCGCGCGCGCAGCTTTGGGTCTTGCCACTTGGGAAGAAGGTGCTCAATGCGCCGAACACATCCTCGGCAGTCGTTTGCTTCCGCGGCCGCCTCGTGTACAAAGTTCAGCAGCTTGTCCCACGCGGGGTCATCTGCGGGAACCGAGTCGGCCAGCTCGAGCGCGCGCCTGGCGTGAGCCGCATGGATGAGGATGTGGACGGCTTCCGCGGTGGCATCAGTGGCCGCCGTCGTGTTGGGAAATGCTTCCCGGCACTGCCAAAGAGTCTCCGACCATCGCAACGCAGGGTGGCTGGGGTCGTCAGGCTTGCCGCCGCTATCGCGGAACGCCTTGATTTCTTTGCGGGACTGCTCGATCAGCGTTTTGACGGTTACGTCCGCAGAACCAGGGCCGGCGCATGGTTCGGCTTGCGCCCACGCCGCGGCGCAGCCGGCCGTCAGCAATAGCGCAATCAAACGTAGACTGGCGAGCAAAGCACGCTTCAGCATAGCGAGCCTCCGATGCGATGCTGCGCCGTGCGGCATGGGTGCGCAAGGCAATCCTGCATGAATTGCAGGTGAAGGCCCAAATCGCGATAGCGGCGCAAGTTAGCGCGCCGGATGAAATGAGACCTTGTGTCCCGCCGCGCCGTCCATATACGTTAGTGACCGAAAGGCGGAGGTGTCTTATGGATTCCCCGGCGATCTATCGTTTTGGGAATTTCGAATTCCATTCGGGCAGCGGTGAATTCCGGCGCGGAGGCGTGCGTGTCCGCTTGCAGGGCAAGCCCCTGCAGTTACTGGCGCTGTTGCTGGAGCGCGCGCCGGAATTGGTCACCCGCGAGCAGATGCGCGAGCGGCTGTGGCCCGCGGACACGTTTGTGGACTTCGACCGCAACCTCAACGCCGCGGTAAAGAAGGTACGCCAAGCGCTGGATGATTCGGCCGATTCGCCGCGCTTTGTGGAAACCATGCCCCGTCGCGGCTATCGCTTTATCGCGCCGGTCGAGTTGGCTCAGCCTACGCCCGTCCCAAGCGCCGGACAGGCCGCCATGCCCATTCCGCAACCGCCCATGCTTGCTGTGACGATGACGCAACACCGCCGCGCCGGCGGGCGAGCACTCTCCGTGGTCGCGATGCTGGCAGCCCTGCTCACCACCAGCTTTAATCCGGCGCCCTCAGCCGGCAGCCAGCAACCCGATTGCCCGCCTCGCTACACGCTCGCGGTGCTCCCGTTCCGCGACGCCTCTCTCGGCAAAGACCATCGCCCGGACGATCATGGCTTGAGCGAAGCACTCACCGAAACGCTGATCACACGCCTGGCGGCCTTGCATCCCGCGCGGCTTGCTGTGATTTCGCGCCGCGGCGTGGAAAAATATCGCTGCTCCTCGAAGAGCGTAGCGGAAATCGGCAGCGAGTTGGGCGCCGCCTACGTAGTGGACGGAACGGTGCGCCGCGAAGGCAGCCGCTTGCGCGTCACCCTCGAGTTCATCGAAGCCAGAGATCAGACGCAGATTTGGTCGCAGGTCTTCGACCTGCCCGCCGGCGACCCGGTGGCCGCTCAGGATCAGCTTGCGCAGGAGCTCGTCAAGGCGGTGTCCGGTTGCCTGCTGCCGCAAAAAGAGCCGCCCAAAGTGGCTGCCCATATTGCCGCGCAGCCTTAGCGCCTCGCATCCCAAGCGCCGTCTCAGCCCCGGCGCCCGTCTTGCGGAACATTTCTCCGGACCGTTGCGTTACACCGGCCAGCCGCCATCCTGGAGGCCATCATGGGCGTTTTCTGGCAAGACGTGAAGTACGGCATCCGCATGCTCGCGAAAAGTCCCGGGCTGACGCTTGCCGCCGTGCTCTCGCTGGCGCTGGGCATCGGCGCCAACTCCACCGTGTTCACCTGGGCGCAGGCGTTCCTGTTCCAGCCGCTGCCCGGCGTGCCGGAGCAGAGCCGCATCGTCAGCATGTCCACAAGCTGGCAAGACGGCAAGCAATGCTGCGGCAGCACGTCGTATCCCGATTATCGCGACTACCGCGACCGCAACACCACGCTCGAAGGCCTGCTCGCCTCCGACATGGAAGGCGTCAGCCTCTCCCACGAAGGCCGCGCCGAGCGCGCCTGGGCCTCCACCGTCACCGGCAATTATTTCGACGTGCTGCATCTCCGCCCCGCCGCCGGCCGCTTCTTCCTGCCGGAAGAAGACCGCACTCCGGGCACGCATCCGGTGGTGGTGCTCAGCCACGCCTTCTGGCAGCGGCGCTTCGGCGGCGATGCGGGCATCGTCAACCAGAACATCACCATCAACGAGAAGCCGTTCACGGTCGTCGGCGTGGCCCCGGAAAAATTTCAAGGCACGGAAGTCGCCATCGGCCTCGACCTGTTCATGCCCATGGCCATGATCGCCACATCGCAGGGCGACGCCGGCCGGCTCGAAGCGCGCGGCAACCACTGGATGGACATGCTCGGCCGGCTCAAGCCCGGCGTCACCATCGAGCAGGCGCGCGCCGATTTCGCGCGCATCTCCGCCGACCTCGCGCGCGAATTCGCCAACAGCAACGAAGGCAAGGCTGCGGTGCTCGACCCGCTGTGGCGCGCCAAGAACAGCGCCACCGAGCATCTCGGCCCGGTGCTCGGCGTGCTCATGGGCGTGGTCGCGCTGGTGCTGCTCATCGCTTGCG
>JBOGNS010000263.1:0-3368 GCA_050747305.1 Candidatus Acidiferrales bacterium
GGATGGGCAACATCGCTCCGTTCGACGTGCAGAACGGCGACCCATCCAGCTACCGCGCAATCACCGCCATGCAGGAACTGCCGTACCCCGGCAAACTGCGCCTGCGCGGCGAAGTAATGCAGAAAGACGTCGACGCAGAACAGTGGCACGTAGAAGCGGCGCGTCGCCGCGTGCGGGCAGAGGTGGCGGTTGCCTTCTATGGTCTGTGGGCGACGGATAAAGCACTCGCCATCACTCACCGCAACAAGGAGCTGTTGGAAAAGTTCTCCCGCATCGCCGAGGAAAAGTACAAGGTCGGCAGCGGCATTCAACAGGACGTTTTGCGCGCGCACGTTGAGGTTACGCGTCTCCTACAGCGCATCGCGGTGCTCGAACAGCAGCGCCGCACCTTCGAAGCACAACTCAACAGCCTGCTGCTTCGCCCGATGTCGGCCACGATTGAGGCAACCGCAGATGTCGAAAAGTCGCCGCTCCCCTACACGCTCGACGAGCTACTCGACCGCGCCGCCGCCTCCGCGCCGGAAATCCGCCGCCGGGAGGAAATGATCGAACAGAGCCGCGTAGCCATCCACCTGGCGCAGCGCGAGTACTACCCCGACTTCAATGTCGGCTACATGTATCAGCAGCGCCCGGCCATGCCGGACATGCACGGCTTCACGTTCGGCATCAGGATTCCCGTCTTCTATCGCGGCAAGCAGCGCAAGGCGGTGGAAGAAGCCGCTTCGAACCTCGCCGGGACCCAGCAGATGCGCGAAGCCATCCGCACCACGCTGTTCTTTCAAGTGAAAGAACAATTCCTCGCGGCGCGAGCTTCGGAAGAGTTGCTCACGCTGTACTCCAAAGGAATCGTGCCGCAGTCGTCGCTCGCGCTGGAATCGGCGCTGGTCTCTTATCAGACCGGTGAGCTTGACTTCCTGAGCGTCATCACAAATTTCGTCACCGTGCTCGACTACGAGATTGCCTATTACCAGGAGTTGGCCAGCTACCAGCAAGCGCTGGCGCGCCTGGAAGAAACCACGGGACTCGAACTGACCGCGCCTGCCGGCGCCGGAGAAGTGAGGAAGCCATGAATCGCAGCAACATCGCAAAGATTCTCACCGTTGTTGCGCTGCTGGCCGGCGCGTGGTTTTACCGCGCGCCGCTCGCGGAATGGTTCGGGTGGAAGCCAACACCAGCACCCGCGGTAGAGATGGCCGCAGAGACGTCCGCGGGGACAGCCGCCAAGGTTGACCCTCATGCAGGCCATAACGTGCCTGGCGCGGGCAATGACAGCCAGCCTGCCGCCGTACCGGCCCAGCGCAAGATTCTTTACTGGCAAGACCCCATGCACCCGGCCTACAAGTCTGACAAGCCGGGGATTGCGCCGGATTGCGGGATGGCGCTGGTGCCGGTGTACGCCGACGAAGCTGAAGCGATGGCGGAAATGCCGCCGGGCACGGTCCGCCTCTCCTCAGAAAAGCAACAACTGGTCGGCGTGAAACTCGGGCGCGCCGAGGTGCGCGCGCTCTCCAAGACCGTCCGCGCCGTGGCCAAGATTGCTGTGGACGAGCGGAGTCTCACCCACGCGCACACCAAAGTCGACGGCTGGATCGAAGAGATCTTCGTGGATTACGTTGGCGCCAATGTTGAGCACGGGCAGAAGCTCTTTACGCTTTACAGCCCCGAACTGCTCTCCACGCAGCAGGAGTTCCTGATTGCGCTCAAGGCCAAGCGCGAACTCTCCTCAAGTCCAACGCCCGAAATCGCCCGCGGCACGGAAGCCCTCTACCAGGCTGCACGCGACCGCCTGCGGCTGTGGGATGTCTCCGAAGACCAGATTCGTCACCTCGAAGAGACGGGCCAGCCGCAGCGCACCGTCACGTTTTACGCCGAGCATGGTGGGGTGGTGATCGAGCGCAAAGCCTACGAGCACATGCGCGTGGACAAAAACACCGATCTCTACATGATTGCCGATCTTTCACGGGTGTGGGCCATCGCTGAGGTCTACGAGCACGAAGCGGCGCTAGTCTCCACCGGACAGCAGGCGCGGATGACGCTGACCGCGCTGCCCGGCCGCGCGTTCACCGGCAAAGTTAATTTCATCTATCCGCAGCTTGATCCGCAGACCCGCACCCTGAAGGTCCGCATGGACTTTGACAACCCCGGCCTCCAGCTCCGCCCGGAGATGTTCGCCAATGTCGAATTCGAAGTCAGCCTCGGGCGAAAACTGGTGGTGCCCGAGTCTGCGGTGCTCGACTCCGGTCTCAAGCAGTATGTTTTCCTGAACCGCGGAGATGGCTACTTTGAGCCGCGCGAGGTGCGCGTGGGCCTGCGCACGGGCGGGTTCGTCGTGATTGACGGCGGGCTCAAGGCGGGCGACGAAGTGGTCACATCGGCGAACTTCCTGATCGACTCGGAAAGCAGACTGAAAGCGGCCGCCAGCACGCCAGGCCATCAGCACTGAGGTGCAGCCATGATTGATCGGATCATCGAATTCTCGGCACGCAACCGTTTTCTGGTGATGGTATTCGTTGTTGCGCTGGTGTGGATGGGCTGGTGGTCGATGCAGAACGTGGCGCTCGACGCCATTCCCGATCTTTCCGACCCGCAGGTGATCATCTACTCGCGGTGGGATCGCAGCCCGGACATTATCGAAGATCAGTTGACCTATCCCATCGTGACCGCCTTGCTGGGCGCGCCGCGCGTGAAGGACATTCGCGGCTTTTCGGACTTTGGTTATTCGTACGTTTACGTGATCTTCGAAGAGGGCACCGACCTCTACTGGGCCCGCTCGCGCGCACTCGAGTACCTCAGCAAGATCACCCCACAGCTTCCCGCCGGCGTGAGAACCGAGTTGGGGCCCGACGCGACCGGCGTGGGTTGGGTTTTTCAATATGCGCTGGTGGATCGCACCGGCCAGCACAGCCTCGCCGACCTGCGCAGCTTCCAGGACTGGAACTTGCGTTACCACCTTCAGGCCGTGCCCGGCGTTGCGGAGGTTGCGCCCATCGGAGGGTTTATCCGGCAGTATCAAGTCAACGTGGACCCCAACGCACTCTCCTCCTACAACATTCCGATGGAGCGCGTGGTGGACGCGATTCGCCGCAGCAACAATGACGTAGGCGGGCGGCTGGTGGAGTTCAGCGGGCGCGAGTACATGGTGCGCGGGCGCGGATATGCGCACACCACGGCGGATCTGGAAAGTGTGGTGCTCGGTACCAACCCGCAGACCGGCACGCCCGTGCTGGTGCGCAACGTCGGCCAGGTGGTGCTCGGCCCGGACATTCGCCGTGGCATTGCCGAGCTCAATGGCGAGGGCGAAGTGGTCGGCGGCGTGGTCGTCATGCGCCATGGTGAGAACGCACTGCACGTCATCGAGCAGGTGAAGG